>JALYSK010000101.1 GCA_030854805.1 Chloroflexota bacterium
GCCGTGGAGCGACGGCACGGTGGTCATCGGCGCCATCCTACGCCGCGACTCAGCCGAGGAACAGAAACTTTGCGGCGGCGATGACCATGACCACCGCCAGCAGGCGGCGCAGGGTGAGCACGGAGAAGCGCTGCGCCCCCAGGTGCGATCCAATGAGCCCGCCCACCGCAACCGCGGCAACCCAGATCGGCAGCGGGGCTGGCAGGGCCTGCGCGCTGCCTGCGATGCCGGCCAGTCCGGCGAGCGAGTTGACCAGGATGAAGGCGCCGGAGAGGGCCGCCGCCTGTCGCGTCGTGGTCCAGCCGGCGAGCACCAGCAACGGGGTCAGGAAGATGCCCCCGCCGGTTCCGCTCAGGCCCGCCAGGAAACCGATCCCCGCGCCCGCGCCAAGGGCCGGCAGCCAGGGCACGCCCGGGTCGGTCGGGTCTGTCTGCCTGGGCTGGATGGCGAGCC
Organism: Chloroflexota bacterium; assembly: GCA_030854805.1. The sequence goes on from JALYSK010000101.1 coordinate 454, forward strand.
GCAGCGCCCCGGCCGTCAGGACGACCGCCAGCAACGGCCGATACAGCTCGGGCGCCAGGTTGATGGTGCCGCCCAGAAATGCGAATGGGGCCGATCCGATGACCAACGGCAACAAGGGGCGCAGCGTCAAGTGGCCGGCCCGCGCAAAGCGATAGGTGACGATGCTGGCGACGAAGAGATTGAGCGTGAGTGCGGTGGGCCGCATGACCGATGCCTGGGTGCCGACCAGTGCCATCGCCGCCAGGTAGGCCGACGCGCCCGCATGGCCGACCGATGCGTAGAGCACCGCCGCCGCGAAGAAGAGCAGGGCGAGCAGCAGAACCTCGTCCACGCCGATCATCCGGCCCCGCGCGTCGGCTCAGCCGGGCTGTGCGGAGGGATCGTCTCGCCGCAGGAGGATGCCCAGGTAGGCCTTCCAGGGGCCAACCGCCCCGTCGTGGCTGCCGGCCAGTGCGGCATAGGCCTGCGCCAGGTGGTCGAGGTCGTGCACGGCCCAAGTGGCGAGCAGCTGGCGCAGCGTCACCTCGCCGAGGGCCGGATGCCGGCCCGCGCGGTCCAGGTCCTCGTCCGTGACAAGGGCAGCAAGGCGGCGAAGGTTCTCGGCGCGCAGCTCGGCAAAGCGATCGATCAGGTCCGGGAGCGTGGCCTCGCGGTCACGCTCGACGTGGGCGTATCGATCGAACGAGGTGAACGGCCGGTCGCTACCGTGCTCGAGGATGATCTGGACGCGCGGGATCCAGTCTTCGAGCTCGGCGGAGATGAGGTGCCCAACCACGTCCCGCGGCGTCCAGCCGCCCGCCGTGTTCGGCGTGTCGAGCCAGGATCCCGGCAGCCCTTCGAGGAGCTCGCGGACGACGCGGGGCGTGCGCTCGAGCAGCGCGGTCGTCTCGTGCAGGAAGGGATCGGTCATGCTCGGTCAGCCTCGATGAAGAGGCCGCCCAGGACGCGGGCGACGGTCGGAAAGGCGTGAATCGTATCCGCCAGCACGGAAAGCGGCGTCCGGGTCTTGACCGCCAGCACCGCCTCGTGGATCGCCTCCGATACGCCCGGGCCGGCCATGAAGGCGCCAACCAGGGTGCGCTTCGCGCGGTCGACCACGATCGTGACGTGGCCCTGCGCCTCGGTGACGTAGCCTTTCGGGGTCGTCGCCAGGTCCTGGGTCAGCTCGACGGCGTCAATACCGGCCTCGCGGGCCTGCTCGACGAGGAGGCCAACGGAAGCGGTCTCCGGATCGGTGTAGGTGGCGCGCGGGATGACGCCGACATCGGGCCGCACGTCGTCCCCGAGCGCCAGTCGGACGGCCATCTCGCCCTCGTAGTGCGCGAGGTGGGTGTGCAGCTCAGGGCCGGCGATGTCACCGGCGACGTACACGTTCTCCGCGATCCGCAGGCGGTCGTCCGGCTTGACCCTGCCCTCCGCGGGCTCGACGCCGATCGCGGGCAGGTTCAGCTCGGCGACCGGGATCTCGCGGCCGATCGCCAGGAGGAGCGCCGTCCCCTCGGCGCTCGACCCGTCGGAGAGCTCGACGACCATGGCACCGTCGCTGCCCGCTCGGACGCGCTGGGCCCGGACGCCGGTCCGGATCTGCACCCCGTCGCGCTCGAGGGAGGCCGCCAGGAACTCCGAGCTGCGCGCGTGGTCGCGGCTGTTGATCCGCGCATTGCTGTCGAGGAGGGTGGTCGGCACGCCGTACCGCGCGAAGACCTGGGACAGCTCGACGCCGGTCGGTCCACCGCCCATGATCAGGAGGCTCTCCGGCAGCTCGCGCGTGGAGGTGGCCTCCCGGTTGGTCCAGGCGTGCGCATCGGCCAGGCCGGGCAGGTCGGGAATGCGCGAGTGCGAGCCGACCGCCAGGATGACCGCATCGGCCTGTAGCTCACGAGGCGACCCGTCAGCCTGCACCGTCAGGCGGCCGGGTGCCGCGAAGCGCGCGGTGCCACGAATGACGGTCGCGCCGGCTTTCTCCAGAGAGCTGACGTGCCCCGAGTCGTCGGGCCAGTCGGTCCCCTCGCGATTGATCATGAAGTCGCGGAAGGCCGACGCCCTGGGCCAGGGATAGTCCCCGCCGGCGTGGTGGACCGCGGCGGCGTGGAGCAGCGCCTTCGACGGCATGCAGGCCCAGAACGGGCAGCTGCCGCCGAATAGCTCGCGATCGACGATCGCCACTTTTGCGCCGCGTCCGGCGGCCAGCAACGCCGCCGCCTCCCCCCCGGCCCCGGCACCGACGATGACGATCTCGAACTGTTCCATGGATCCTCCAGCGTTGGTCGCCCGGCGGTGGCTGCGGCCATGATATGCAGCCCGTCGGCGATGGGCACTGCGTGCCTCGAGGCGACGACCCCGCAGAATTGCGGGACTGGCGGCAAATTCCCCTGACATCGGCCCTCTGCTCGAGGCATATCCCGGTCAGCGTGCGTAACGGCCAAGATGACGCCAATTGCAGGCCCGAAATCGGTCCTGGTTGGCCATGACGCGCGCTGGGCGTGAGTCAAGGGCAACGGATGCCCAAGATGACGCCGGTTGCACGCCGGAATCGGTTCTTGTTGGCCATTAGGTGCGCTGGGCGCACATGAGCCGGGTGCGTTCGCTAGCCAGGCCGGGCCGACATTTCGTTGCCGCCGATCCAGATCCGATGCGGCTGCACGTCGCCGAGCCGCAGCGCGAAGGCGCCCTCGTGCTCAGCGTCCCAGGCGACGAGATCCGCGGCGAGGCCCGCCCGGATCGCGCCGCACACCTCGCTCAGCCCCAGCGATGCCGCGCCGCCGGCGGTCGCGGCGACGACTGCCTCGGCGACATTCATGCCCAGCAGGGTCGCGGCGAGCCCGATCACCAGCGGCATGGAGAAGCTGCCGAACGTGCCGGCGTTGGCGTCGCTGGCGATCGCGACCGTGGCGCCGGCATCGAGCAGTGCGCGAGCGGGCGGCAGGCCACCGCCCAGGACAACAGCTGGCCCGGGGAGCAGGGTTGCCACCGTCGACGAGGCGGCGAGCGCGGCGATCCCGGCGGCGTCGAGCTGCTCGAGGTGGTCGACGCTGGCCGCACCCAGGCGGACGCCCAGCTCCGTGGCGCCCGTGCGAGCAAGCTGCTCGGCGTGGAGCCGCAGCTCCAGCCCGCGCCGGCGCGCCGCGGTGAGGACGGTCTCCGCCTGTACGACGCTGAAGAAGCCGGCGTCGCAGAAGACGTCGCAGAAGTCGGCGAGGGGGCCGGCGGCCGGGAGCATCTCCTCGACCACCTGCTGCACGAACTCGTCGGCGGCCATGCCCTCCGGCACCGCGTGGGCAGCGAGGAATGTGCGCACCAGGCGGATCGGCACGTCGGCGGCTGCCAGCAACCTGAGCGCGCGGACCTCATCGGTCAGCGAGAGCCCGTAGCCGGACTTCGCCTCGATGGTCGTCGTCCCAGCGGCCAGTGCAGCGCTGAGGCGCCTGCTGAGCAGGTCACTCAGCTCCTCGTCCGAGGCGGCCCGCGTTGCGCGGACGGTGCGCAGGATGCCTCCGCCGTCGTACGGCGCCCCAGAGAGACGTGCGGCCGTGTCGTCGGATCGGTCGCCCGCGTAGACGGGGTGGGTGTGGGCATCGACCAGGCCCGGTGTGACGAGCGCGCTGCCGAGGTCGATTCGGGTCCCGGAGGCTGGCGCGTCGTCCGGCGACCCCACCCACGCGATGCGGCCCGCCTCCACCAGCACCGCCCAGGGCGAGAGCACGCCCGACCGATCGGCTCCAGCCGGCTGGGCGACACAGAGCCGGCCACTTCCGGCGAGGAGCAGCCCGCCGTCGGTCATCGGCGTCGGGGAGCTATAGGGCGCGGCGTCCGGTTATCAACCGGTAGGCGATGACGATGACGGCGACCACCAGTAGCAGGTGGATCAGCGTGCCTGCGAGGTGCAGCAGGAATCCGAACAGCCAGAGCGCCAGGAGGATGACGACGATCGTCCAGAGCATGGCGCCACGATACTCGCTCGCCGCCACTCGCTCCCCACCGTGCGACGCCGGATATCGGCCCGGACCGCGCCCGGCTATCCTGCCTGTATGGCCAAGGCGGCGATCCTGGCGGTCGATGACGACGGGCCGGTGCTCCGCGCCGTCGAGCGCGACCTGCGCGCGCGATACGCGAAGGAGTACCGGATCGTGGCCGCCGACTCGGGGACGGCCGCGCTGGAGGCCACTCGGCAGCTGACCGTGCGCGGGACCGCGGTCGCGCTCTTCGTCGTCGACCAGCGCATGCCGCTGATGACCGGGCTGGAGTTCCTGCAGCAGGCGATCGAGCTGCAGCCGGATGCCAAGCGCGTGCTGCTGACTGCCTACGCGGACACCGAGGCGGCCATCCGGGCGATCAACGAGATCCGCCTCGACCACTACCTGCTGAAGCCATGGGATCCGCCGGAGGAACGCTTCTACCCGGTCCTCGACGACCTGCTCTCGGACTGGAACGCGGCCTTTCGCCCGACCTTCGAGGGGCTCCGCCTGATCGCCGGCCGATGGTCGCCCCGCGGCCACGAGATCCGCGACTATCTGACCCGCAACCAGGTGCCCTATCGCTGGCTCGATCCAGAGGAGGACGAGGAGGGTCGGCGGCTCGCCGCGGCGGCGGCGCCCGAGGAGGGGAGCTCGAGCCGGACGCTCGTCCTCCTCCCCGACGGCAGCCAGCTGACCGATCCCAGCAACATCGAGATCGCCGAGAGGGTCGGGTTGCAGACGCACGCCGCGCTCCCCTTCTACGACGTCGTGATCGTGGGGGCGGGACCGGCCGGGCTGGCGGCAGCGGTTTATGGTGCCAGCGAGGGGCTGAAGACGATCATCGTCGAGCGCGAGGCGCCCGGCGGCCAGGCGGGTACCACCAGCCGGATCGAGAACTACCTCGGCTTTCCCGCTGGACTCTCCGGCGGTGACCTCGCTCGACGCGCCCTCGCGCAGGCGCGGCGGCTGGGTGCCGAGATCCTCTCCCCGCACGAGGTGGTCGGAATCCGACGCGATGACCCGTACCGCACAGTGCGCCTGGCTGATGAGACGGAGCTCTCGTGCCAGACGATCGTGATCTCGACCGGCGTCAGCTACCGGCAGCTTGAGCTGCCGGGGGTCAGCCAGCTCGTGGGAGCCGGCATCTTTTACGGCGCCTCGATCTCGGAGGCGGTGCTCTACCGCGACCTCGAGGTCGGAGTCATGGGTGGGGGGAACTCCGCCGGCCAGGCGGCTGTCTACCTCGCCCGCTTCGCCAAGCGCGTCAACCTGATCCTGCGTGGCGAGAGCCTTGCGGCCGGCATGTCGCAGTACCTGGTCGACCAGATCGAGGCTCTCCCCAACGTAGCGGTGCGGACCGAGAGCTCGCTCACGGCGGTGGAGGGCGACGGACGCCTGGCCGGGATCCGCCTCAAGACCTCCGAGGGCGAGGAGGAGGTGTCCGTCTCGGCCCTCTTTGTGACGATCGGGCAGCGTCCGCGCACCGACTGGCTGGAGGGCAGCGTCGAGCGCGACGCGACCGGCTTCGTGCTGACCGGTCCGGCGCTCATGACCGACGGGAGGCCTACGGGATGGGGGATCGACCGCGACCCGCTCCTCCTCGAGGCGAGCATCCCCGGTATCTTCGCGGCGGGGGACGTGCGCTATCGCTCAATCAAGCGAATCGCCAGCGCGGTCGGCGAGGGGGCGATGGCGGTTGCGCTGATCCACCAGTACCTGGCCAGGCTCTAGGCCAGACCGATGTCGATCGATCAGCTGAGAGCAACTCCGCTCTTTGCCGGGCTGCCCGAGGAGCATCTCGAGCGCCTGGCGGCGATGTCTGAGCCGATGCACCTCGGCCCGGGGGACCTCCTCCTGGAGGAGGGGAGTCCGGGTGACGCGCTCTTTGTGGTGATCAGCGGCGAGCTCGACGTCACCAAGCGTGCGGACGGTTCGGAGCTGCCGGTGGCGCGCATTGGTCCCGGCTCGATTCAGGGCGAGATGGCCGCGCTCGAGGGTGGGATCCGAACCGCATCGGTTCGGGCGGTGAGCGAGGCCGACGTGCTGCGCATCCCCAACGAGGCGCTGCGCGCGCTGCTGGAGAGCGGCCCGGACGCCGCACTGGCCATC
>JALYSK010000111.1 GCA_030854805.1 Chloroflexota bacterium
CCCCGACGGTGAGCAGGATGTAGCCACCGTCGGCCAGCCGCTCGGCGGTCCTGACCTCGCAGATCGTGCCGATCGGCTGCGTCCGGGTCTCGCCACCACCCGCCTCCTGGCCCGAGGTGATCATGCTCACCACGAATCGGCCTTCGTACGGGCTGCCTTCCGCAAGGATGTCGCGCGTCATGGCCGTGTAGCGCGGCTCGAAGATCTGCAGCGGAAGTGGCAGGTGCGGGAAGAGAACGACGTGGAGCGGAAAGTACGGAAGCTGCACGCTCATGATGCTGGCACGCATCGGCGCCTCGCGCAAAGGGCACCCGTGGCCTAGCCCTGGTCGACGAAGGTCGTGTCGATCTGGGCGCGCTGCAGCCTGCCCGAGTAGTCGATGTACACGCTCTTCCACTCGCTGAAGAAGTCGAGCGCGGCCTGGCCCACCTCGCGGTGCCCGTTGCCGGTCGCCTTGGTGCCGCCGAACGGCAGGTGCGCCTCGGCGCCGATGGTGCCGTGGTTCACGTACCCGAGCCCGGTTTCGAAGTCGCGGATGCTGCGGAAGGCGAGGTTCACGTCGCGGGTGAAGAGCGAGCTCGAGAGCCCGTACTTCACACTGTTCACGATCCGCACCGTCTCCTCCCAGGAGTCGACTGGAATGACCGATGCGACCGGCCCGAAGATCTCCTCCTGGGCGATGCGCGCATCCGGCTTCACCTCGGTGAAGATCGTGGGCTGGAAGAAGGACCCTTTCGCCAGGTCGCCGTCTCGCGCGGGCTCGCCGCCGATCACCAGCTGCGCCTCCTTGCGACCGATCGCGGCATAGCCGGCAATCCGCTCCACCGCCGTCTCATTGATGACCGGCCCCACATCGGTCGTCTCCAGCAGCCCGTCGCCGAGGACCAGCCGGCCGACGCGATCGCGCAGGCGGCCGACGAATTCGTCGTGGACGGCGCGATGCACGATCAGCCGCGAGGCGGCCGTGCAACGCTGGCCGGAGGTGCCGAACGCCGACCAGATGACGGAATCGAGCGCGAGGTCCAGGTCGGCGTCCTCCCAGATGACGATCGGATTCTTGCCACCGAGCTCCAGCGAGACGCGCTTCAGCGTCTCGGCCGCCCGGCGCGAGATCTCAATCCCGGTCGAGGTGTGGCCGGTGAAGCTGATGACCCGCACCTCCGGGTGGTCGACGATCGCGTTGCCGACCTCGCCCCCCGAGCCGGTCACCACGTTGACCACGCCGTCCGGCACGCCGCCCTCAATGAGCAGCTCGACGAAGCGGAGCATGCAGGCAGGCGTATCTGACGCGGGCTTCATGACGACGGTGTTGCCGCAGATGAGTGCCGGGAAGAGCTTCCAGGCCGGAATCGCGATGGGAAAGTTCCAGGGCGTGATGATCCCGACCACCCCGATCGGCCGTCGAATGCTCATTGCGAACTTGTCGGGCATCTCTGACGGCACGGTCTGACCGAACAGCCGGCGCCCTTCGCCGGCCATGTAGTAGGCGACATCGATCGCCTCCTGAACGTCGCCGCGGGCCTCGGGCAGCACCTTTCCCATCTCGCGGGTCATCAGCCTGGAGAGCTCCTCTTTGTGCTCGGCCAGCAGCCGCGCGATGCGGAACAGGATCTCGCCGCGCTTGGGCGCCGGAAGCAGTGACCACGCGGGGAAGGCGCGGCGGGCAGCCTCGACTGCGGCGTCGACATCGGCTGCGGCGGAGGCGGGAAACTCGCCGACCAGATCGTCGTGATTGGCGGGGCTGACGGATGTGAAGGTGGCGCCCGAGCGGGCAGGAACCCACTCTCCGCCGATCAGGTTGCGATACACGGCGTGTCGGTCTCCATGGGGTCCGGTGCGGGCGACGATTGTACGCTGCGGCCCGGATTCCCGACTTCCGGCTACTCGGGGGACGGGCGTGTCATGGCGGCCACGTCGAGCGCCTCGTCGAGCTGGTCGAGGGTCAGCTTTCCCTCGTCCACGTAGCCGCGCTCGAGGACCACCTGCCGGATCGCCTTGCGCTCGGCGAGCGCCTGTTTGGCGACCTTCGCAGCCTCCTCGTAGCCGATGTATCGGTTGAGTGGCGTCACGATGGCGGGACTGCTCTTCGCGTACTCCCGCAGGCGGTCGGGGTTGGCGGTGATGCCGGCGACGCATCGGTCGGCGAAGAGGCGGCTGGCGTTCGTGAGCAGGCGGATCGACTCGAGGAGATTGCGCCCCAGCATCGGCAGCATGACGTTCAGCTCGAAGTTGCCGGCCGCGCCGCCCCAGGCTATGGCGGCGTCATTGCCGATCACCTGGGCGCAGACCATGAGCACCGCTTCCGCGATGACGGGGTTCACCTTGCCCGGCATGATCGATGACCCCGGCTGGAGATCCGGGATGTTGATCTCACCCAGCCCCGCGCGCGGGCCGGATCCCATCCAGCGCAGGTCGTTTGCGATCTTGGTGAGGCTGACGGCGATGGTGCGCAGCTGACCTGACAGCTCCACCAACCCGTCCTGCGCGCCTTGGGCTTCGAAGTGATTCCTCGCCTCGGTGAGCGGCAGCTGGCCCTCCCGCGCGAGCTCCGCGATCACTGCCGCGCCGAAGCCCGGCGGCGCATTGATCCCCGTACCGACTGCGGTGCCGCCGAGGGGTAGCTCGGCAACGCGCGGCAGGGTTGCCTCGAGTCGCTCGATTCCCGCCCGAACCTGGGCGGCATAACCCTCGAACTCCTGGCCGAGGGTGACCGGCGTGGCATCCATGAGGTGGGTGCGCCCCGACTTCACAAGATCGGCGAACGCGGTCGCCTTGGCGGACAGCGCTTCGGCCAGGTGACTGAGCGCTGGGATCAGATCCCCCAGCAGGGCGCCGGTGGCCGCGACGTGAATCGAGGCGGGAAACATGTCGTTGCTCGACAGCGGATGGTTCACGTCGTCGTTGGGGTGAACCGGTCGCCCGAGCTCCTCGGCGGCGATGCTGGCCACCACCTCGTTCATGTTCATATTGCTGCTCGTGCCCGACCCGGTCTGAAAGATGTCGATCGGGAACTGGTGGCCGTGGTCGCCGGAAGCGACCGCCTCCGCGGCCTCAATGATCGCGTGCGCAAGGTCGGGCTCGATCATGCCCCGTTCGAGCTTGACCCTGGCGACCGCCGCCTTGATCCGTGCCAGAGCGGCGATCTGGGTTGGGGGCAGCGTATCGCCGGATATCGGGAAATTCTCGACCGCACGCTGCGTCTGGGCCCCCCACCTCGCGTGCTTCGGAACCCGAACCTCGCCCATCGAGTCACGCTCCACGTGGAACTCCTCGTCGCCCTCCCGGCTGGCGCTCATCGGCTCTGGTCGAACGTATCGACCTCGACGTAGCGAATGATGGGCGGGATCAGGTAGGGGATGCTTCCCGCGTCGAGCTCGTCGAGGTACCGCATCGAGATCCCGACCAGCTCGTCAAGCAGGACGCCGCGGTACACCGGCCGGTAGCGCTGGAGCCGTGCGATGCCCTCGCGCAGCTTGTTGCGCGCCCCGCGCGCATTGCGACGCTGGAGGTGCAGGAGGCCGGCCGCCACCTGGATCAGTCCCTGGTAGAAGTCGCGCTCATCGTCCTCCGCGGCACGCCAGAGCGTCTCCCACGCTTCGTGCGCATGCCAGTACCGCGCCCCGTTGAACTGGGCGACCGCATCACGGAAGAGCCTGTCCGCCTCCACCGGCGAGAGCGGCGTTGTCCTTCCCCGCGGGGTGGCCGCCGCCTCTGTGACCTGCTTCTGCGGAGATGGCGCGACCGGTCGACGCCTCGTTCGCT
>JALYSK010000134.1 GCA_030854805.1 Chloroflexota bacterium
ACGCAGCCGTCGCCAGCGTCCCAGCGCGCGGAGATCCTCGAGGCGCGTGAGAGCCCGACCGGCGTATCTGGCGAGCGCGTAGTCAGCCGCCAGGAGGGAGAGCTGCCGATCGGCGACCCGTTGCGCATGCGCCCGGGGCGACTCCGCGTCCCGCCGCATCAGCTGGCCGGGTGAGTACAGCTCCAGCGCCGCCAGGTACGCGGAGACCGCGTCATGGGGATCGGGCGCTGGGTGCAGGCGCGGCAGAGAGAAGCGCGGGAGCGCCAGTCGCAGCCGTGTCTCGGGGAGGCGGATGAAGCGTTCCTCGCTGGCGCCGCGCGCCGCCCTTCTCGCCCTTCGGCGCAGCCAGGTGCGGCCAACGATCACCGCCAGCAGGAGGACGAGAACCCAAAAGATGCCGACAGTGAGCAGCCCACCCCTGACCTGCTCGAAGTCGTAGGTTTCCGGTAAGCCGAACAGCTCGCCCGGTTTCGGCGGTCCGCCGGGTGCCGGCAGACGCAGCCCCAGGCCGAGAAGCAGCTCGGTCAGGAGCCCGGCCAGCCACGCCAGCGGGATGAGTATCACCAGGATCAGGTAGCCAAGGAGCGTGCCGAGCGGCCCCAGGATGCCGCGCGCGACCGCCTCGATCGGCAGGCCGAGCAGGTATGCCGCCGGCACTCCGACCGCCAGCACCACGGCGAGCACACCGACCAGCAGCCCGAGCCAGGACCGATTCTCGCGCCAGTCGACCCCCGTCTCCTGGCCGATCACCTGCAACCGGGCGAGGCCGGCAGCCATGAAGCCGGCTGACACGAAGGTGAGGCTGGCGACGAAGGCCTGCTCGACAAAGACGCCGCGTAACGGCTCCGGCGCGAGCTGCCCGGCGATCCAGGGTAGCGCGAGCCCGGGCGTGCCCCAGAGCACCAGGCGCGTGACGGCCCGATCGTCGACCTCGAACGCGCGACCGACGCCGCGCAGGAATGCGGCCGCAGCCAGCCAGCCGCCGGGGTGGAGGCCGATCGCCTCCGCCAGGTTGCCGGCGGCGAGCAGCGCTCGGGCCTCCGGCGAAACAAGCCAGCCGGCCACGCCTGCCGCCACGGTGGCCGCGAAAAACGTGAGCGGTCGCTCGTCCGGGTCGAGCAGGCGGCGCCGAGCCAGCACCGCGGCGATAGCCGCTGCGATCGTCAGCTCGAAGGTGCCGAGCAGCGGGACCTGTCCGCCGACGACGACCTGCACCGCCGCGTAGACGACCGCCAGCCATGCACCCTCGGCGACGAGCGCCAGGAGGGTCAGCAGGCTGTCAGCCCGCCAGGACCAGCGCATCGGCGCTCCTCCAGTCGGGGCTCAGCTCGGCAACCCGGGCGCCCAGGCCCAGCCCGCGCAGTCCGGCGCACTGCTCTTCGGCAGATGAGCCGAGCGCGACGTGCTCGGTTCGAAAGCCCATCCGCTGCAGTCGGCGCAGCCGGGCGGCGTAACCGAACGGATCGCGAGCCCCCAGTGTGATCACGGTCGCGCCGGGCGGCAGGCGGCGCGGCACGGCGTCGAGCAGCGCCTCGAACGGGGCTGCGATGATCGGTTGCATGCGGGCGAGCGCATCCTCGATACGACCGAGCTGCCCGGGTGCGGCTTCGGGTGCCAGGTAGGTCCATTGGCCGCCACCGCTCAGCTGCGCGCCGGCGAGCAGGCCGCACGCCTCCCCGGCTCGCAAGAGGCGGCGCGCCAGCGAGGCAGCAGCCACGCATAGCCCTTCGACCATATCGTCGTCGTAGAGCATGAGCCAGTGCGGCCCCTCGACCGTTTGCAGGTCGAGGGCGAGGAGAACCTGGCGCTCATGGACCGGCTCGAAGCGCTTGCTGACCGGCCTGTCGAGACGGCCTGACGCGCGCCAATGCAACCGGCGCATCGGATCGCCGGGGAGGTACGGCCGCACGCCGGCGAAGCGCGCCGGATCATGGAACAGGCTGCTTCGTGACCGTGTGCTGCCCAGCGGCGCCCGCGCGGGGTCGCTGGAGCGAACCGGCAGACTGCGGGGCCGCACGATCAGCGTTGCGGGCAGCTCGCGCTCTTCGGTGTTGGTCCCGCGCTCGAAGAGATCGCTCACCGTCAGCCGGACAGGGCCGAAGGTGAAGACACCGCGCCGTCGGGCCTCGATGCGCAGGTGACGGATCACGCGCTCGAACCAGAGGAGCGACCAGCTGTTCTGCAGGCTCCCCTGGCCCGGCCGTTCGCTCGCCGCCAGCGGGCGCCCCTTGACAGTGAGCGAATCGGTCGTGAAGTCGTCGGCAAGCAGCCACGGGAGCGGCAGGAGCTTGCGGTTCCAGACGTCGACGTCCAGCGCCACCTCGTCGCCCCACACGGCGCGCTCGCTGCCCAGCCGCCGCTGGTAGGAAATCGCGCGCAGGCCGTAGCGCGACCAGAGCGTCGTCAGCCAGCGGGACAGGAGGGTCAGGCCGCCCAGCAGGATCAGCCCCGGCGCGCCGAGCAGGGCGCCCACGACTGCCAGTGCGAGACCGAGAACGCTCCAGCCGCTCATTGCCTACCTTGCCGCTTGGCCGACCCCGACCGGCACCTCCGCCAGCAGCTCGGCGATCACGCGCTCCGGCCGTGCCCCACGCAGCTCGCGATCGATGTCGACGAGGAGCCGATGGGTCAGCACCGCAGGCGCGAGGGCGGCCACGTCGTCGGGCAGCACGAAGTCACGCCCGTCGAGCAGCGCCCAAGCCTGGGAAGCTCGATACAGCGCAACGCTCGAGCGCGGCGATCCGCCCAGGCGCAGATCCGGGTGCTCGCGCGTCGCGCGCACGATCCGGACCATGTAGCGCTCGACCTCGTCACTCACCTTGACCGCCCGGGTCGCGGCTCGTAGCCCCGGCAGCGCCTGGGCGTCGAGGACGGCGGGAACTGCGTCGAGCGGCTCGTCGACATCTCGATAGCGCCGTGCAATCGCCCGCTCCGCGCTCTCGTTCGGATACCCGATCGAGATCCGGACCAGGAAGCGGTCGAGCTGAGCCTCCGGCAGTGCGAAGGTTCCCTCCAGCTCGATCGGATTCTGCGTGGCGAGCACCAGGAAGGGCTGGGGAAGCGGCCGAGTCATGCCGTCGACCGAGACCTGGCGCTCCTGCATCGCCTCCAGCAGGGCCGACTGAGTGCGCGGCGTGGCGCGGTTGATCTCGTCGACCAGGAGCACATTGGTGAAGATCGGGCCGGGGATGAACTCGAACTCGCCGCCGCGCAGGATGCTGCTTCCGGTGACATCGGTGGGAAGCAGATCGGGCGTCCCCTGGACGCGCGCGAAGGCCAGCCCGAGCGCACGTGCAAAGCTGTGAGCGAGGAGCGTCTTGCCCACCCCGGGCACGTCCTCCAGCAGGGCGTGCCCCTGCGCCAGCAGGGTGGCCGTCAGGAGGCGCAGCGGCTCCTCTGCACCGACGACGGCGCGAGCAACCGCGTCCCGGAGGGCGCTCCACAGCCGTGCACCGTCGTGTGGATCGGTCATGAAGCCTCCCTTCGCGGAGAATAGCGGCCGCCCGCTATTCTCGTTCAAGCTGCGCACGCGGAAGTCGAGGCGCCGCTCGCCATCGTTCAGGAGGCTGCGCCGTGCCCATCCCCGTGGTCCTCTCGGATGCGCACCTCGCCCACGACGGGCTGATCGAGCTGGTGCGCGGTGATCCGGTGCCGTGCTACGAGTCGCCGGCGCGCGCCGTCGAGATCGAGCGCGCCCTCCGTGCTGCGGATGGCTACCTGCTCGAGCCACCGATCGAACACGGCCGAGCTCCCGTTACCGCGGTGCACGACCCGGACCTGGTTGACCTGCTCGAGCACGTCTGGACCGATGCGATCATCAGTGGCTTCGACGGCACCCGCCCGCTCATCCCCGACACCTTCGCCACGGCCGCCTTCGTCGCCGGGCACGAACCCGCCGGAATGCCGGCTTCGCGCGGCGATGAGCTCGGGCGATACTGCTTCGACACCGCCACGCCCATTGTCGAGGGCACCTACGCGGCCGCCCGGGCCGCCGTCGACGTCGCCCTCACGGCCGCTGACCGCGTGATCCGCGGCGCGGCGCTCGCCTACGCGCTCTGCCGGCCGCCGGGCCATCATGCCGGGACGCGACTCTTCGGCGGCTACTGCTACTTCAACAACGCCGCGATCGTCGCCCAGTCGCTGTGCGACGCCGGCGCCGCACGGGTGGCGATCCTCGACGTCGACTACCACCACGGCAACGGCACGCAGCAGATCTTCTGGGAGCGCGGCGACGTCTTCTACCTGTCCCTGCACGGCGACCCGCGCGCTGCCTATCCCTACTTCTCCGGCTATGCACCCGAGCTGGGTGCCGGAGCGGGCGTGGGCCGCAACCGCAACTTCCCGCTCGCGCCGCACACCGCCGTCGCCGGCTATGCCCCAGTGCTCGCCGAGGCGTTGCGGCTGATCGACAAGTTCGACCCTGATGCGCCCCTCGTGCTGTCGCTGGGCTTCGACACCTTCGAGCGGGACCCAATCTGCGATCTCGCTCTGCAGACACCGGACTACCGGCAGATCGGTTCGATGATCGCCGGTCTCGGGCGGCCGGTCATCGCCGTGCAGGAAGGCGGCTATGCCCTCGATGCGATTGGCGCCAATGCCGTGAGCTTCCTTGCCGGGTTACGAGGATGAGGGGATGCGACGCCGTCCCGTTCGGAACGCGGCGGGCGGACCGGACCATGATGCAGCCGTGAGCCCGCAGGAGACGAGCTGGGAACGGGTCGCGACCTGGTACGACGGATGGGTCGGCGACCGCGGCAGCGCCTATCACCGGCAGCTCGCCATTCCGGCGACGCTCGAGCTGCTTCAGCCGCAGCCGGCCGACGCGATCCTCGACGTAGGTGGTGGCCAGGGTGTGCTTGCGCCACACATCGTCGAGGCGGGCGCCCGCTATCTCGGCGTCGACGCCAGCCCTCGGCTGATCGCCGCCGCAAGGCGGCGCCACAAGGGCAGCGGTCAGTTCCTGGTGGGCGACGCGCGAAGCCTGCCGGCGGTCGTCGGCCTGACCCAGGCCTCATACGACGCCGCGGTTTTCCTGCTCTCGATCCAGGACATGGACCCGCTGGACGCCGTGTTTCGCGGTGTCGACTGGGCGCTGCGCTCGCGCTCGCGCGTGGTGCTCCTGATGACCCATCCCGCCTTCCGCCAGCCAAGGCATTCCGGCTGGGGCACAGATGAGACCCGCAATCTGCAGTTCCGACGCGTCGATGCCTACCTGGGCGAGATGGCGGTGCCAATGAAGTCGCTCGGCGGAGGCCTCCCGACCCGCGCATTCCACCGCCCGATCAGCGCCTATGTGAACGGGCTTGCGGATTATGGGTTCGCGGTCGACCGCATGCTCGAGCTCGCCGATCTGCCTGCTGAGCGACGCCCGGGCAGAGCAGCGCGTGCCGGCGAGCGTGCCAACACCGAGATCCCGCTCTTCCTGGCCTTGCGCGCAATTCGCTGAGACGGCGAGGAGCTCACCGAAGACGCCGTGGACCGATTCCGCGAGGGAATTGCGTCGCTGCAGGCTGATGGTGCCGATGCGGTCGTCTTCGATCTGCGCGACAACCCGGGCGGCTTCATCACCGCGGCACAGGGCGTGGCCTCGCAGCTCGTGGGTAACGGGCTCCTCTTCACCGTCGAGTCGGGCGGCGACGTGCAGCGCTACGAGGCCGGGGGCGGAGGGCTCGCCACCGACCCATCGATCCGGGTCGTGGTGCTTGTGAACCAAGGCTCCGCCTCCGCATCCGAGATCGTAGCGGGGGCGTTGAAGGAGCGCGGCCGCGCAACGATCGTCGGGCAGCCGACCTTCGGCAAGAACACCGTCCAGATCTGGACGGAGCTTCCCGACTGTGGCGGCCTGCGCCTGACCACCGACCGATGGTTCACGCCGAACCACAACACGGTCGAGGGCGGCGGCCTGGCGCCCGATGTGGTGGTCTCGGTTCCCGATCCTCTTCCCGAGGGCAGCGACCCGGTGCTCGACCGCGCCATCGCCCTGCTTCACGGCTGAGCTCAGCCCGCGGACAGGATCTCCAGGAACAAATCCGGATCGACGTTGCCGCCGCTCAGGATCACGACCCGCGCGTCATCACCGGCTTCCGGCTCCATCCGGCCGGCGAGGTGGGCCGCCATCGCGGCCGCACCGGAGGGTTCGATCACCAGTCGCGCCCGACGCGCCAGCACGCGCATCGCGTCGGCGATCTCGTCCTCGCTCACCGTCACGATCCCGTCGAGGAAGCGGCGCAGGTGCTCGAAGGGCAGGGGCCCGAGCGATTGCGTGCGCAGGCCGTCGGCCATGGTCCGGTTCGTTTGCTCGCCCGGCCAGCTGATCAGCTCGCCGCGCTCCAGCGACTCCTTTGCGTC
>JALYSK010000046.1 GCA_030854805.1 Chloroflexota bacterium
AGCGTGCCGATCGTGGGCTGCAGCTGGCGCGCAACGAGTCCGGGGATGCCGATTCGCGCCTCGTACGTGGCGAGCGAGAGGCGGCCGCCCTGGCCGCGCAGCTCGATGGCGCTCGACGCGCGAACGAGGCCGCGCGGCAGCGCTCGGCAGGATCGGCGGCGGCCGATGGTCGCCTCGCCGAACTGCAGGCGGATGCCGTGAAGGCCCGGGCGCGACGGCAGGCCGCGGCCGAGAGGCGCGACCGCGCTCGCGAGGAATGGACAACCGCCCGCGAGGCCGCCGACCGAGTCGACGCGCGACACAAGGGGCGCCGCCGCGAGCGGAGTGTCCTGGAGGCTCGAGAGGCCCAGCTGGCGTCAGCGACCCCGGAGCAGTGCGATGCCGTCGATCGGCTTGCGGCGGACCTGGCTGCGGCGACAGCCGCCCTCGAGGAGGCGCGCAATGCGGATGCGGCGGCCACTGCCGCACGCGTGCGCGCCGACGGTGAGCGCAATCGATTGCGAGGTGAGCTCCTTGAGCTTGAGCGTCGCGTCGTCGGGGGTGCCAGGCTGGCAGAGCTGGAGCGCGTCGCACAGGCGGCTGCCATCGAGGCATCGCGCCACGAGGACGCCCTGGCCGCGTTGGGCCGCGAACGCCAGCTGGCGCTCGACAACCTTCCCGAGACAGAGCCGGAGCCGGAGGCCGCCCTGTCGCCGGAAGGGCGGGAGGCGGATCTGCGGCAGCTCAGCGATGAGGCGATCGAAGTCGAGCTGCGGCGCCTGCGCCGGACATTGGGCCAGATCGGCTCGGTCAATCCGTTCGCGATCCAGGAGCATCGCGAGCTCGCCGCCCGCCTGGACGCGCTGACCAGCCAGGACGCGGACCTTGCGAGCGCCATCGGCTCGACGGAGGAGCTGATCGCGCGCCTCGACGAAGAGATTGCGGGCAGGTTCAACTCTGCCTTCGCCGCGATCGGCGCGCAGTTCGAGGCCTTCTGCCAGCTCCTTTTCGCCGGAGGCTCGGCGAGCCTGCAGCTGAACGATGGGAGCGATGGAGAAGCGGCCGACGGGATCGAGATCGCGGTGCGCCCGCCCGGGAAGCGCCTCCAGCGCCTGGCGATGCTCTCCGGCGGAGAGCGCGCCCTTACGGGTGTGGCGCTCCTCTTCGCCATGCTCAGCGTCAACCCGGTCCCGTTCTGCATCCTCGATGAGGTGGACGCCGCTCTCGACGAGGCGAACATCGGCCGTTTCGCCCTGGCGCTCCGCAAGCTGAGCGAGACGATTGACTTCGTGGTGATCACGCACAACCGTGCCACGATCGAGGTCGCAGACACGATCTACGGGGTGACCATGACCGATACGGCTGTTAGCCGTGTCCTCTCGCTTCGGCTGGCCGACCTGCCGGTCGAAGTGAGCGCGTAGTGGTTCGACGCCGACCCGAGGTCGAACCACCGGAGGAGGCGCCTACGAGCACTGTTGCCCGGCCCACACGCGAGCCACGGGGAGTCGGGCTCCGAGCCCGGCCGAGCGGCTTCGGCGCCCGCCTGCGGTCCATCCTGTCGGCCCGAGGAATGATCAGCGAGCTCACCTGGGACGAGGTGGAGGAGGCCCTGATCGGTGCCGATGTCGGGCCATCCACCACCCTCGATCTGGTCGACGCGGCGCGCCGGCGGGCGGCGCGTGCCGGAGCGGAGACCAGCGAAGGCGTGCGGCGCGCACTGGCCGACGAGGTGCTGGAGCGCCTGCAGCGAGCCGGCTCCGGCCTCTTTGAGCTCGGCCCCGCGCCGTCGGTGATCCTGTTCGTCGGCGTCAACGGCACGGGCAAGACGACCACCATAGCCAAGCTCGCCGCCCGGCTGCGCATCGAGGGCCGGACCCTGGTGCTTGCCGCGGGGGATACCTTCCGAGCCGCCGCCATCGAGCAGCTCCGGATCTGGGGCGAACGAGTCGGCGTGGCGGTGGTGGCTCAGCGGACGGGGGCGGACCCAGGGGCGGTGGCGTTCGACGCCGTCGAGGCGGCCGAGTCGCGCGGGCTCGACGCGGTCCTTGTCGACACCGCCGGGCGCCTGCAGAACAAGGCGCAGCTGATGGCAGAGCTCGCCAAGATCCGGCGGGTCATCGAGCGCCGCCTCCCGGGACAGCCGCGTCACGTGCTGCTGGTGCTCGACGCGACGACCGGACAGAACGGCCTCTCCCAGGCTGAGGCCTTCAGCCGCGATGCAGGGGTAACGGGGATCGTCCTAACGAAGCTCGATGGCACGGCCAAGGGTGGCGTGGCGGTCGCCGTCGCCGATCGACTCGGGGTTCCGATCCTGTTCGTCGGCGTCGGGGAGGAGCTCGAGGACCTCGCCCCATTCGATCCGGCCGCGTACGTCGAGTGGCTCTTCGCCGCATAAGCGCCGCGTTGCCGCCGTTCCCGGTGGGTAGTAGCATGGGCAGCCGTTTCGCGCCGGCTGACCGGCGCCGCTGACCCGCCCCTATCGGTCCACCCATGTTTGAATCTCTCTCCGCGCGCCTGCAGAACGTCACGGCACGTCTCCGCGGGAAGGCGAAGATCACCGAGGCCGACCTTGATGTCGCGCTGCGCGAGATTCGCCTCGCGCTGCTCGAGGCCGACGTCAACTTCAAGGTTGTCAAGCATTTCGTGGCGCGCGTGCGAGAACGGGCGCTGGGGGAGGCCGTCCTCACGGGCCTCAACCCAGGGCAGCAGGTCATCAAGATCGTGCAGGACGAGCTGGTGGCGACACTTGGCGGCGAGCGACACACGCTGCACCTGGAGAATCCCCCCGCGGTCCTGATGCTCGTCGGCCTCCAGGGCTCGGGCAAGACCACAACCGCCGCCAAGCTCGCCGTGCGGCTGCGAAAGGAGGGCCGCAAGGCGCTCCTGGTGGCCGCAGATGTGTATCGGCCGGCGGCGGTCGACCAGCTCGTGCAGCTCGGCGATCAGATAGGGGTCGAGGTCCACAGCCGACCAGTGGGCACCCCGGCGCTCGAGGTGGCGCGCAGCGGGCTCGAGCTCGCGCGGCAACGCAAGATCGACGTCGTGATCCTTGATACCGCCGGGAGGCTGCACGTCGACGAGCCGATGATGGACGAGCTGGTCCGCATCACCGGTAAGGTCACCCCCGCGGAGACGCTGCTCGTCGTCGACGCCATGACCGGCCAGGAGGCGGTCCACGTGGCGGAGGCGTTTCATGCTCGCCTGCCGCTCAGCGGTCTGGTGCTCACGAAGATGGACGGTGATGCCCGCGGTGGTGCGGCGCTCAGCATTCGCAGCGCAACGGGGATCCCGGTCGCGTTCATCGGCACAGGTGAGCGGACGGATGGGCTCGAGGTCTTCCACCCCGATCGGCTGGCGCAGCGCATCCTGGGGATGGGCGACATCCTCTCCCTCGTCGAGCGCGTGCAGGAGAATGTCGACCGTGAGGAGGCCGAGGCGGTCGCCCAGCGAATGATGGAGGCGCGCTTCACGCTCGAGGACTTCCGCGGCCAGCTGCAGCAGATCAAGAAGATGGGCCCCATCGGCCAGATGCTGCAGCTGATTCCGGGCGCGGGGCAGATGGCGGGCGCCGCGCAGGCCGCCGTCGACGGCGGCGAGCTAAAGCGCCTCGAGGCGATCATCGACTCGATGACCACCCAGGAGCGCCGGCACCCGGAGCTGATCAAGGCGAGCCGCCGACGGCGGATCGCGTTGGGGAGCGGCGCGACAACGGCCGACGTGAACCGGCTCCTCAAGCAGTTCAGCGAGATGCAGCGTCTCATGAAGTCGATCGGCGGCGGGCGCATGCCGAAGCTCGGCGGCGGGCTCGGCTCGCTGTTGGGGCGCTAGCAACCCATGCATCGACTGGTCATCGGTCTCACCAGCCTCCTCGCGGTCGCCGGCGGCGCAGTTGTCGGCGGCTACCTCTTCGTGTCGGGCGCAGGGATCGATCGTGCAGCCGAGCTCGTCCCGGCCAAGGCGACGGTGTACGTCAGCGTCTACCTACAGCCCTCGACCGCGCAGCAGACCAAGCTCGCCGGGCTGATCGGCCGCCTGCCCGGCTTCGAGGATCCGGCAAGCTTGGACACCAAGATCGGTCAGCTGGTGCACAACACCTTGAGCGGCTCCGGTCTCGACTATGAGACCGACGTCCGGCCCTGGATCGGTGGCAAGCTGGCGGTCGCAGCGTGGCAGACGGCAGGAGCCGCCAGCGCGGACCCGCCGACTGCGAGCGCGCTGTTGCTCGCCGAGGTGAAGGATCGTCCCGCGGCAGAGGCGGCCATCGATCGCCTCGCGAAGAGCAGTGGCACTTCAGTGCGGCGCGAATCCTATCAAGGGGTAGACCTCTTCCTGACCGATACTGCCGGCTACGCGTTCCTCGGCGACGTGCTGGTGATCGGCCAGCCGCGGTCGGCCCTCGAGGCGGCGATTGACGCGGATCGCGGCGCGGCCGACGCGCTCGCCAAGAGCGCGCGGTTCCGCGACGCCATGGCAGACCTACCGAGCGACCGGCTGGCTGCCGCATACGTCGATATCGGAGGGCTGGCAGGCGGAGCCGGCGTGACCGACCAGGCGGCCGGCTTCTCCGCGGCGGGCGTGGCGCTGGTTGCGGAGGAGGACGGTCTGCGCCTCGCCGGTCGGGTGCCCTTCGACAAAGCGGCCGGCAGCGAAGCCGCAACGGCCGTCTTCGACCTGTCAGGGGCCGCGGCTCAGCTCAGCAGCTGGATGCCCAAGAAGACGTTGGCCGAGCTCAGCCTCTTCGGCCTGAGCCAGTCGATCCACGCGGCGGAGGCGACGGCGGGCGACACGCCGGAGGGCAAGTCGGTGCGGGATGCGTTCTCCACGATTCGCGGAGTCGCGGCGCTGGGGCTCGGTCTTGACCTTGACAAGGATCTGCTGCCTCTCCTGGACGGCGAGACCGCGCTGGCGATCACCGGCTTCGACGGGACGACGGTGAGCGGCCAAGTGCTGCTGCGGCCGAGCGACCCAGCGGCGGCCGCGGCCACACTCGCTAAGGTGCGCGACAAGCTGAAGGCTCAGGGCGCCGCGATCGACACGCAGGAGGCGGCCGGGACGACGATCACCACCGTCGCCTTGGCCCCGTTCGGCTCCGTCTCCTACGCGGCAACCGACCAGGTGGTCATCTTCGGGCTCAAGGCTGGTGATGTGAAGGCGGCGCTCGACGCCCACGCCGCCGGCGAGACACTGGGCGTGGCAGATATGTACCGCAAGACCTTCGACCTGGCGGGTGCCCACGGTGGTACCGAGCTGTTTGTAGACGTCGGCGCGCTGGCCGTGCTGTTCAAGGATCAGCTCGGCGCGTCCGGCGACGCGGGCGCTCTCCTGGGGCAGCTGGGGACGTTGGGGATGACGGTTCCCGCTCGGACGGACCATTACGAGTTCCATGCCGTGCTGACGGTCAGATGACCGCGGTGCGGCTCAGACGGCGGAAACACGAAAGAGGAAGAAGACGTTGGCAGTACGCATTCGCCTGACGCGCGTGGGGGCCACCAAGCGGCCGTCCTATCGCGTCGTGGCCATCGAGAAACAGCGCGCTCGAGACGGGCGCGCGCTGGAGATCCTCGGCTTCTACGATCCACTCACCGATCCGGCGACGGTGAAACTCGACGCGGACCGGATCCAGGCGTGGATCTCGAAGGGGGCGCAGCCCTCGGAGACGGTCGTCAAGCTGATGCGTCAGGCCGAGAAGGGCGCCGTCGCAGAGACGACCCAGAAGCCCAAGCCTGCGGTGCGCGCCCGTAAGCCGAAGCGGCCGGCCGCAGAAGCCGCGAAGCCAGAGGTAGAGCCAGCGGCGAAGCCAGAAACAGAAACAGAGCCGGAGGCGGCGAAGCCAGAAACAGAGGCGAAGGCCGAGGCAGAGGCGTGAAGGAGTTCCTCGAGTACGTCGCCAGGTCGCTGGTCGAGAAGCCGGACGAAGTCACGGTCGAGGTCGAGGAGGAAGGCGACGAGGTGACACTGACACTCGTCGTCGATGAACACGACATGGGGCGTGTAATTGGTCGGGATGGGCGCATCGCGAACGCGATGCGCAGCCTGCTCCGGGTCATGGGCGCGCGGGACGGGCGCCACGTCGAGCTGGAGATCACCTCCGACGAATGAGCGCCTGGCGGTGGCCCGCATCGCCGCAGCCAAGGGGCTGGCGGGCGCCCTGAAGATTGAGCCACTGACCGATTTTCCCGAGCGGCTCTCCCCGGGTGCCGAGGTCTACCTCGAGGGTGACATAGAGCCACGCCGAATCGTGGAAGCGAACTGGAGCGGACGGGTTCCGACCCTACGCCTGGACGGCGTGAACACTCGGGAGGCGGCCACCGCCCTCGTTGGCCGGTACCTGGAGCTGCCCGCCCGCGAGCTGCCGGAGGGCAGCTACTACTGGCATCAGCTCCAGGGCCTGCGCGTCGTCGATGCCGCCGGGAGGGAGCTCGGCGAGCTCGTCGAGGTGTTTCGCGCGGGCGAGAACGAGGTCTATCGCGTGGTCGGTGAGCATCTCGAGGTGCTGATCCCGGCGCTCCGCTCCGTCGTCCTCAAGATCGACCTCGAGGCGGGTCGTATGGTCGTTGAGTATGACGTTGAGGAGGTCCGTTAGGACCGATGCCGCCCGCCCTGCGAATCGACCTCGTGACGCTCTTCCCCGACTACTTCGACGTTCCGCTGCGCACATCAGTGATCGGCCGAGCGGCCGAACGCGGCATCCTCGAGCTCTCGGTCGTCGACCTGCGGCAGTACGGGCTGGGAAGACACCGTTCCGTCGATGACACCCCGTACGGCGGGGGAGCGGGGATGGTCATGCGCCCGGAGCCGCTCTTCGCTGCGATCGAGCCGTTGCGCCGCGCGGGTGCCAGCGTGATCCTGCTCGATCCCGCCGGCGAGCCGCTGACCGACGTGCTGGCACGCGAGCTGAGCGGGGCGGGTCATCTGGCGCTGGTCTGCGGACGCTACGAGGGTATCGACGAACGGGTGCGGACCAGCATCGATCGCGAGGTGAGTGTCGGCGACTATGTGCTCAGCGGCGGCGAGCCAGCCGCCCTGGTGCTGGTCGACGCAGTGGGACGTCTCGTTCCGGGGGTGATTGACGCCGACTCCTCGGCCGGCGACTCGTTCGCCGATGGCCTACTCGAGCACCCGCAGTACACCAGGCCGGAGACCTTCAACGGCATCACGGTGCCGGCCGTGCTCCTCTCCGGCCACCACGGCGAGGTCCAGCGCTGGCGTCGGCGGGAGGCGCTGCGGCGCACCCTTCGTCGGCGACCCGACCTCCTTGGTGGCGCACCGTTGACCGATGCCGACCACGCGGAGCTCGAGCGCCTCCGCGGAGAAGCTGCGGACGAGGACTGACCGCCTCCGCAGCGTCACACAACTCGTCTTGCTGGGGCGGGTCGGCCGCTGCTATACTCGCCGCCGTCGCGGCCGCCTCGCGGTCGCGTTCTTTATGCCACAACAATCGATAAGCGGCCGCTAAGGCTGCAGTAAGGGGTCCCCGCTACCGTGAACGTCATCCAGGAGCTCGAGCGTGAACAGCTCCGCAGCGACGTCCCGGAGATCGCTCCCGGCGACACGGTGCGCGTTTCGGTCAAGGTGGTCGAGGGTAGCCGCGAACGGATCCAGGTCTTCGAGGGCACCGTCATGCGCATGCGCGGCGGTGGCCTCAATCGCCAGATCACGGTGCGGCGCATTGCCAGCGGCGTGGGCGTAGAGCGCACCTTCATGGTGCATGCGCCGCGCATGGAGAAGATCGAGGTGGTGCGTCACGGGGTCGCTCGCCGAGCGCAGCTCTACTTCCTTCGCGACCGGGTCGGCAAGGGCGCAACACTCCGCGAGCGCCGCTAGCCCGGTGTTCGCTCCGGGCATCGCCCCGGCCAGGCGCGCAACGCGCCACGTTCCCCGCATCGCCGGCACCCGGCACGAACGCGAGCTCCGTTCGGCCGGCTTTCAGCGCATCGCCGGCCTCGATGAGGTCGGCCGCGGATCATTGGCGGGACCGGTGGTCGCGGCCGCGGTCATTCTGCCCGAGCGGCACCGGATTCCGGGCCTTCGCGACAGCAAGGTGCTCGTTCGTGCGCGTCGCGAGAGCCTCTACCGGCTGATCTTGCACCGAGCACTGGCGGTGGGGGTCGGGTGCGTTGAGGTCGAGGTGATCGACCGGATCAATATCCTTCAGGCAACCAAGCTTGCCATGACGCAGGCGGTCGGCCGCCTCTCCCAGCGGCCTGACCACCTCGTCATCGATGCGCTGACGCTGCGCGACGTCGATCTGCCGCAACGCCCCATCATCAATGGCGACGCCATCTGCGCTTCGATCGCCGCCGCTTCGATCGTGGCCAAGGTGACACGCGACCGGATCTGCGCGGAGCACGACGAGCGCTACCCGGCCTACGGCTTCGCGCGGAACAAGGGCTATGGCACGCGACGGCACCTCGACGCGCTCATGCTCGAGGGACCGTGCGAATGGCATCGGCGATCCTTCGCTCCCGTCCGCCTGATGCTTGCCGGCGTACAGCTCCCGCTGGACCTCGACCTCGGCCTGGACCTGCACGACGAGGAGGAGCTGGACTTCCTAGACGACTGAATCGCTCGCCTCCGAAGGAGCGACCAATGGGCGATCCCAGGCACGATTTCGGCCGGGATGCCGAGCATCTTGTTGACAGCTGGTTGACCAATGCCGGCTGGCAGGTTCTCGCCCGCCGCTGGCGGGTCCCTGAGGGCGAGCTCGATCTCGTGTGCCTGGATCCCGACGACTGGCTGGTGGGTGTCGAGGTCCGTGCCCGGCGCAGCGCTCGAGCCGGGGAACCGGTCGAGAGCCTTGGTGCGCGGCACGTCGCTCGCCTGCGCGCGGCCCTCAGTCGCTACGCGAGAGACTGCTCGCCGGCTCACCGAGGCATCCGAATCGACCTGGTGAGCGTGATGCCGACATCGGCGCGCGACGCGTGGCGGCTGCGACGCCTGCCCGCGGTCGACGCGGGATGAGCCTCGCCTTACGACCCCGAGAAGAGCGCCTCCAGGGCGCGGACCGACGAGATGTATGGCCAGCTCACCGCGTAGATGCCGATGGTGTCGACGGCCCGCTGGCCCTGGTAGTAGGCGGCCAAGGTGCGGTCACGATCGCCACCGTAGCGCTCGAGATAATGGGCGACCAACCGGACGCCGGCGCGGATATTGGAGCGGAGCTCACCGATCCGGACCGGCTCATGGAGCATAGTTGCGGCGACCCAGTCGCCGGTCGCCGGGAGCAGCTGCATGACGCCGACAGCTCCGGCCCGACTCACCACGCCCTGCCGCCAGCCCGATTCCTGCCAGCCAATCGCCAGCGCAAGCGCCGGAGGTACCCCAAAGCGCCGCGCCTCCTCGACGATGACGGTGCGCACCTCTTGCTGCGGGGCGCTCAGATTCGGCATCGACCGCGGCTTGGCGGCGGACGGCCGCGCGGCGGCCGCGCGGAGGGGTTTTCCGCCGGGAATCAGCAGTCGGTCACCCGCGCGGATGTACGACGGGTTGCCGATCGCATTGGCCTGCGCGATGGCGGCGATGGTCGTGCCGTAGAGGGCGGCGATGCCGGTGAGGTTCTCTCCCGCCAGCACGACATGGAGAGCGGTTGTAACAACCGCCGCCGAGGGCCTCGCCGGCTTGCTCGGCGGGGCCGCCACGCCCGGAATGTGCAGCCGATCGCCTGCCCGAATGAATGAAGGGTTGGTGAGCCGATTCTCCGTGGCGATGGCTGCAACCGTGGTCCCATAGTGATCGGCGATGGCGATCAGGTACTCGCCGGGCTGGATCAGATGGCTCGTCGAGGGCGCGGGCTTGGCAGTCACGGGCTTGGCAGTCACGGGCTTGGCGATCTCGAGCACCAGCGTCTGGCCGGCATAGATCCGATTCGGATCATCGATCCGGTTGAGGGCCGCCAATCGCTCGACGGTCACGCCGTGCTCAAGCGCGATCTGGCTCAACGTGTCGCCGGCCTGGACCACCATTGTCGGTTCGGCAGCGGCCGTGGTGTCGACCAGCGCGCCGCTGACGGCGACGACGACGGCCGCGAGCGCGCCAAAGAGGTCCAGGATCCTCGGCTGTCGGTGCATCGCTCCTCCGGTGACAGTATCGGTCGATCAGCACTGGCCTCTCAGCCGGTGCCGGACGAGCATCGGCGGGTCGATAAGGGGCGGTCAAAGGTACGAGCGGGTAGCGAGGGAGTACTTCGGTACCCTTGAGTGTGGCGTGGTGTGGTCTGGGGCCTGGGCAAGGGGAGCGGCCGCCGGGTGCTATACTCGACCTCGGCCCCACGGTCAAACGCATGGCATCGTGCTGCGTCCGGGTGGCCAATCGTCTCATCACACACGTTCGCTGATCCTCACGCTCAACGGTGCCCGTCGCGCGCAAGCCGCCGGGTGGACGCGGGGAGTCGAAGCGAGCGGAGGAACAACCGGAGGTATCACTTGGCTGCCACCACCATGAAGCAGCTGCTCGAGGCGGGCGTCCACTTCGGACATCAGACGCGCCGCTGGAACCCGAAGATGCGCGAGTACATCTTCGCCGAGCGCAACGGCATTCACATCATCGATCTCGCGCAGACCGTGAGCCGGCTCGACGCGGCGCTGGCGTTCGTGCGCGAGACCGTCGCGCGCGGGGACAGCATCCTCTTCGTCGGGACCAAGAAGCAGGCCCAGGAATCGGTCCGCGGCGAGGCGGAGCGCTCCGGGCAGCACTACGTGAACTCGCGATGGCTTGGCGGGATGCTCACGAATTTCACGACCATCAAGCGGCGGATTCAACGGCTCGAGGCGCTCGAGGCGCGTCGGGACGCCGGTGACTTCGAGCGCCTCACCAAGAAGGAGGCGGCCAAGCTCACCGAGGAGATCACGAAGCTCAATACCGTGCT
>JALYSK010000034.1 GCA_030854805.1 Chloroflexota bacterium
GCCTTGCAGTGCGACCTGGCGGAGGCGCTGCTCGACATGGGCGAGCTGGCCCATGCGGAGGAGGTCGCGTCGCAGGCGGTGGCTGGAGGTGAGGCGCTGGGCGATGAACGATTGGTGACGGACGCCAGTCTCGTGCGCCTCCTGGTGCGGTACGTCACCGACTCGGAGGGATGGACCGATTCGGTCCTGCGCGAGGTCGAGCGCGCGATTCCACTCCTCGAGGAGGTCGGCGACCACTCGTCGCTGGCCAAGGCATGGCGCCTCCTGGGAAACGTCCATGGGACGGCGTGTCGCTACGCGGAGGCGGAGCACGCGATCGGGCAGGCGATCGATCACGCACGGCTTGCCGGCGATCGGCGACAGGAGGTGCGCAACCTGCCGCACTACGCCACCCAGGCGCTGTATGGGCCGACGCCAGTGGACCTTGCCATCGAGCGCTGCAACCAGGTGCTGGAAGAGGAGCCAGGCGACCTCCGGGCCGAGGGGATCGTCCGATGCACCCTCGCGCAGCTGCACGCGATGGGCGGTCGGTTCGACGAGGCTCGGCTTCTCTACCGGCGCGGGCGCGAGATCTTCACCCAGCTCGGAGGCAGGTTGCTGATCGCATCGACCTCGCTCGATTCCGGTCGCGTCGAGCTGATGGCAGGCGAGCCGAGAGGCGCGATCGCCGAGCTGGCACCCGACCACGACGCGCTCGAGCAGATGGGAGAGCGTTATCTGCGTTCAACGATTGCCGGCCTGCTGGCCAGAGCCGAGGAGGAGGCCGGTCTGTTCGACGCGGCCGACCGGCATTGTCGGACTTGCGAGGAGCTCTCTGCCCCGGACGACGTCGAGGCCCAGGCGCTGTGGCGCGGCGTGCGTGCTCGTCTGTTGGCCCGCGGCGGGGAGATCCCAGCGGCGACCGAGCGAGCGCGCGAGGCGGTCGAGCTGACCAGGACGACCGATGGGCTGGTAATGCAGGGTGGCGCCCTGCTCGACCTGGCGTTCGTGCTTGCGCTAGCAGGTGATGGCCAGAAGGCGGCCGCGGCCGCGACGGAAGCGGCGGACCTTTTCGATCGCAAGGGGAACGTGGTCGGCTTGAATGTCGCGCGCGCAATTGTGGCTGCGCCGACAGCCAGCATGTTGGCGTTCGAAGTCTCGCCCGCCGATGTCGTCAGCCGTCGCGCTTGAGCGGCCCCGTTTCCCGCGGCAGTTCAAAGCGGTCCAGCTCGGCTGGTCGGTGGGTCGCCTCGGCGGCATCGATCGTCTGCTGCAGAAGCATCATGGTCGTCACCGGCCCGACCCCACCGGGCACCGGCGTGATTCCTGACACGACCGGCCTGACCGCCTCGAAATCGACGTCGCCCACCAGACCGTCGGGAGTCGCGTTGATCCCGCAGTCGATCACCACCGCGGACCGATTGACCATCTCGGCCCGGACCAGGTGCGGCGAACCCGCGGCCACCACCAGGATCTCGGCACGTCTGGCCTCGCGGGCGAGATTGCGCGTCCGGCGATGGCAGATCACCAGCGTGGCATCGGCGGATAACAGGAGCGAGGCGACCGGGCGGCCCACGACCGCCGAGCGGCCGATCACCACCGCACGCCTGCTCGCGATCGGGATCTCGTAGGCGTGCAACAGCGCCATCACGGCCAGCGCCGTGGCCGGCACCAGGGCCGGCTCGCCCCGCGCCAGACGCCCGGCGTTGATCGGGGTCGCGCCGTCCACGTCCTTCGCGGGATCGATGAGGGCCACCACCGCGCCGGTGCCGAGATGGGCGGGCACTGGCAACGCGACGACGATGCCCGCGATGCCCGGGTCGCGATTCAGGGCTCCGATGCGCGCGGCGAGGTCGGAGAGCGCGACCCCGCTCGGTGGCCGCACCTCGACGACCTCGATCCCCACCCCTCGCGCAGACCGCGCCACGCTGGCGGCATAGATCGCCGACGCACCGTCATCATCGAAGCGGATGATCGCCAGCCGAGGCGCCGCTCCGGTCTCCGCCGTGAGCAGGGCGGTTCGCTCCGAGAGCTCACGCCAGAGGCGTGAGGCGAGCCCGCGGCCGTCCAGGATGCGGGCCGTCATCTCGAACGCCTCATCCGATCAGCTTCCCGACCACGGCGAGCACCTGCTCCTCGCACTCGTGTGCCTCGGCGTTGAGCTGATCGATCCGCGCCGCCGCCTCCAGCCGCACGGGGTCATCAGCCCCGAGGGATGGCAGGTTGATGCGGACGTTCAGGACCGCGCCGCGCACGCTCGCCGAAGCAAGCTGCGCGGCGACGCCGGCGTCGCTCACGGCGTGCGGGTTGCCGAGTGGCGCGATGCGGCCCGCCTGTCTCAGCACATCGGCAGCCGCCTCTGCGACGCGCAGGGGGATGCGCGTCGCCTCCCGGGTCGCCTCCGCGACGCGAACCGCACGACCAGCGCGCTCGTCATCCGTCTCTCGTGGCAGGCGGCGCGCGGCAATCACGGCGTCGTACGCGGAGGCATCGAGCTCCGCAAGCTCCAGCAGCTCGGTCCGCCGAGCGGTCGCCACAGAGCAGATCTCGCGCAGCGCCTCCTCATCTCGCTCGAGCCCGACTCTCCCGCTCGTCAGCCCCCCGACCATCTCGACCAGTGCTGCACCCATGGCGCCGGCCAAAGCGGCGGCGCTGCCCCCTCCCGGAGTTGGCGCCTTGCTGGCGAGCCGGGCGATCAGCTCTCGAACGGAGAGGTCGGCGAGTCGGTCCGGATCGCGCATCGGCGACGGCCTCGTGTCAAGCACCGCCGAGGGTGGATCGGCCTGGCGCCGCGCCGATTGTAGCGATCCGATCAGGCGGCCCGGTCGAGCGCCTCCACGAACCAGCGGCGGCGCCGGCCGTCGAAGGCGACCGCCGCCTGACCGCCGTCATCGGTCTGGACGAGGTAGGTGACGCGCGGGCCGCGGTCGGCGGGATACGCCGAACGCTCATCGCGCATGCTGGACAGGCCGACGACATGCACGATGTGGTTGCCCCAGGCGACGCTCGCCGGGCGGGCAAGGCGTCGGTCCCAGCGGACGCGCGCCTCGATGGGTGTGATCTTGGTCAAGGCCATGGTGCGCTCCTGCTATCGCTCCGGGCCTGCCCAGGACACAGAACAGGCGTTCTGGTAGACCAGCACGATACGAACGCC
This sequence comes from Chloroflexota bacterium, assembly GCA_030854805.1. Next base: position 3,134 of record JALYSK010000034.1, read on the forward strand.
CGTTCTATTTGTCAAGAGGCTCCTCGGGGAGGGAAGGCTTCTCTCCGAAGTCGAAGCGGCGGTGCGGGGCCTCGCGCAGCAGCCGTGCTCGGGTGATCGCCTGCTCGCCGAATCGCTCGCGTACGGCGTCGATCGAACGCGCCAGCCGCTCTGTGCGCACCGCGTCGAAGAGGGTGAGCTGCTGCGCATCGGTGAGGTTGATGGCGGTCAGGCCAATCAGGCGCACCCCGCGCCCCGCGACCAGGGCGCGTCGCAGGAGGGTGACCGCCGCCTCGTAAAGCGGCTCCGACTCACGCGCCTGGCGGGGGAGCGGCATCTGCCGGGTGAGCGTCTCGAAGCCCTCGTATCGCAGCTTGAGCTGGACCGCTCCGGCGGCCATGTCGTGACGGCGGAGCCGTGATGCGACCGACTCGGCGAGGTCCAGCAGCGTCGCCTCCAGCTGCTGGCGAGAGATGGTGTCGACGCCGAACGTGTGCTCATGACCGATGCTCTTCGGTGCCTGCAGCGGCTCAACCTGGGTGGGGTCGATCCCTCTCGCGCGCTGGGCGAGCTCCGGCCCATGCCCGCCGAAGCGCCGCCGCAGGGTCGCCTCCGGCAGCGCCGCCAGCCCGCCGATGGTGGTCACCCCGTAGTCCGTGAGCGCCCGCTGCACCTGCGGTCCGACGCCCCACAGGCGTCGGATGGGGAGCGGCGCCAGGAACGCCGCCTCCCCGCCGGGCGGGACGACGACGAACGCGTCCGGCTTGCGCAGGTCGGAGGCGACCTTGGCGCAAAGCTTGTTCGTCGCGACGCCCACGCTCACCACCAGGCCGACCTCGTCGCGCACCCGAGCTCTGATGCCACGGCCAATCGTCTCGCCGTCGCCGAACGCGGTCGTGCTGGCGGTCACGTCCAGGAACGCCTCGTCGAGGCTGATTGGCTCCACCTCGGGCGTGACCGAGGCGAAAATCGCCATCACGCGCACGCTCAGCTCACGGTACCGATCCGGGCGCACGTCGAGAAAGACGCCCTGCGGGCAGAGGCGGGCCGCGGTGCGCAGCGGCATGGCCGAATGCACGCCGAAGCGCCGCGCCTCGTATGAGGCCGCGCTCACCACCCCTCGTTCTTCGCGGCGCCCGCCGACGATCACGGGCTTGCCGACGAGCGTTGGATCGTCGAGCACCTCGACCGACGCGTAGAACGCGTCGAGGTCCGCGTGAAGGATGCTCCGGGCGCTCAAGCGTCGAGACTCACCTCGCGCCGCGCGGCTTCCGGAGCGAGCAGCCCCTGGCGGGCGAGCTGGGCGCGATTCAGCTGACGCAGCGAACGGGCGGAGGCCGGCATTGGTCCGGGCCGGTCAGCTCTACAGCTTGCGGATCACGCCGACAACCTTGCCCTGGATCTGGACATCGGCGGCGTAGATCGGCTCCATTTCGGCATTCGCGGGCTGCAGGCGGATGCGGTCCTTCTCGCGGTAGAACCGCTTGAGCGTGACGCCGTTATCCTCGAGCAGCGCCACGACGATGTCGCCGTCGCTTGCCGTCGCCTGCGGCTGGACGACGACGTAGTCGCCGTCGTCGATCAGCGCGTCGATCATGCTCTTGCCGCGGACGCGGAGGACGTACGAATCCTCGCCGGCCGGCATCGAGCGCGGCACCTCGAGTGACTCCGCTCCATCCGCATACGCCTCGATCGGCTCGCCGGCCGCGATCTCGCCGAGCACCGGGAGCGCGAGAACGTCGCGATCGACCGGCATGCGGAACGGTGTCACCCGGGAGGTGCGGTCGCGGCGCGGCACGGGCATCGGCTCAGCCCGCGGCGTGAGACGCAGCGCGCGCGACGAGTGAGATCCGCGCTCGAGCAGGCCGTCCCGCTCGAGGCTGAGGAGATGATGGTGGACGGCGGAGGTCGACGCGAGACCGACTGCATCGGCGATCTCGCGGACCGATGGCGGATATCCGCGTTCCTCGACCGTGCGGGCGATGCACTCGAGGATGCGGTGCCGCCGTTCGGCGTCGTGCCTGGTCAACGATCCCTCCGGCCTGTGCGTGGCGTTGAGCGAGAGGCTAGCAGAACAGGTGTTCTAATGTCAATTGCTCTGCTATCATCGACGCCTAGCCCCCTACGGAGCGGCGCATTTGTGAAGATCGCCGGCCGCTGGCGCTACCTGCGCCTGGCTCGCCTCGTCGTCAAGCTGCCCACCTACGCCCGATTAGTGTGGGGTCTGGTCCGCGATCCGCGGACCCCAATCGGCCTGAAGGCGATTCTTGGGGCCGCATTGGCATATGTGATCCTGCCCGTCGACCTGATCCCGGACGCCATCCCGATCCTCGGCCAGGCAGACGACCTGACGGTCCTGTTGCTCGTGCTCGACCTGTTCATCCAGAACGCGCCAGCCGAGGTCCGCGCCGAGCACATGGCGCGCGCAAAGAACGGGACCGCAGATCTCGATCGCGACATGGAGAGGCTGCGGGGCCTGCTGGGCGACCGCTATGACCAGATTCGCGACACCCTGCCTGAGCTGCTGGAGCGCTACGGACGTCTCCGCGAGTCGGGCGCGGTCAAAGCCAATCTTGCCCGCTGGCGCAGTCGGCGCATGCGCGGCACGAACGGAGATGAGACCTAGATGAAGGTGATCCTCAAGCGTGACGTGAAGGGCCTCGGCCGCGAAGGCGACATGAAGGAGGTCAAGGACGGCTACGGGCGCAACTTTCTTCTGCCCAGCGGCTCGGCGGCACTCGCCGACAAAGGATCGGTGGCCAACTGGGAGCGGCATCGCGAGCAGCGCGAGGAGCGCGATCGCCAGGTCCGGACGGACGCCGAAGCGACCGCGTCGCGCCTTCGCGAGCTGAAGCTCGAGGTTCCTGTCAAGGCCGGAGAGAGGGGGCGCCTCTTCGGCGCCGTCACCAACCGGGAGATCGCGCAGCAGATTCATGCGCAGGGGATCGAGCTCGACCGGCATCTGATCCACTTACGCGAGCCGATCAAGACGCTGGGCGACCACAAGGTCGACGTACGCCTGATGGCGGGCGTCGAGGCAACGGTCTCCCTCACCGTCGTTCCGCTGGCGTAGCTTCCCCCGCAGCGGAGCCACGCCGACACGATCCCGCATGCGCCCCTCGCGGGATCTGCGACAGCTGAGCTGTCACAAGCACCGTTCAGCCTGAGCCTGCCGTAAGGGCTCGGCCCGCGAGCGCGGCGGCATCGGTACCCGGTTGCCCACAGCGCATCCACAGCGATGCTGCGGCTGTCCACAACCGATGCGCAGAAGGCAGCGTCAGCCATGCGAGGATGGCGCCACCGGTCGCGGCCCGTTCCGAGGGCCGACCCCGGGGAGGAAGGTCTCATCGCCACCATCGTCCGCGCCGACGAGCATCGCGCGCCGTCCGCCTCTGCCGACCTCGAAAAGCTCGCGCCTCGCGCGCTCGAGGCGGAGCAGAGCGTGCTCGGCTCGATCCTGATCGATTCAGAGGCGATCCTGAAGGTCGCGGACTTCCTTCGCTCCGCCGATTTCTACCGGTCGGCGCATGGCGACATCTACGAGGCGATGCTCGGCCTGCACGGCCAGCGCGAGCCGATCGACCTCGTGACGCTTGGGGATGAGCTCACTCGGCGGGAGCGCCTCGACGCCGTCGGCGGCCCCGGCTACCTGGCGAGCCTGATGAACATGGTGCCGACGGCCGTCCACGTCGAGCACTACGGGCGGATCGTCGAGCGCAAGGCGGTCTTGCGCAACCTGATCCAGGCCGCCGGAAGGATCGCCGCGGTCGGCTACGAGGAGTCGAATGACGCGGAAGTCGCCATCGACCGCGCGGAATCGATCCTGTTCGAGATCAGCCAGCATCGAACGATCGGTGGCTTCGAGTCGCTGGCGACGCTGCTCGGCCAGGCATACGACCGGCTCGAGTATCTCCACGAGCATCGCGGTCAGATCCTGGGCATCCCCTCCGGACTCAGCCAGCTGGATGCGCTGCTCGGTGGCTTCCAGCCGTCGGACCTCGTGATCCTGGCCGCACGCCCTTCGGTGGGAAAGACCTCACTGGCTCTCAACATCGCGCAGCACGCCGCGGTTCGTGAGCGAAAGCGGGTCGGAGTCTTCAGCCTCGAGATGAGCAAGGAGCAGCTCGCCCTGCGCCTCCTCAGCGCGGAGTCCGGGATCAACCCCCGCCCCCTGCAGACCGGCTTCGTGGACGAGACCGACTGGTCGAAGATCGCCCAGGTCATGAACGAGATGGCCGGGGCCCCGATGTGGATCGATGACTCGCCCGTCCTCTCGGTGATGGAGCTGCGGACCAAGGCGCGGCGCCTCGAGGCAGAGCAGCGCGGCCTCGACCTCTTGATCGTCGACTACCTGCAGCTGATGCAGGCCTCCACCCCGAGCCGAGATGCGAACCGGGTGCAGGAGGTGAGCGAGATCAGCCGCGGGCTGAAGCAGCTGGCTCGTGAGCTCAAGGTGCCGGTCATCGCGCTCAGCCAGCTGTCGCGCGGCGTCGAGCAGCGCGGTACCGCAGAGCCCCGCCTCTCAGATCTGCGCGAGAGCGGGTCGATCGAGCAGGACTCCGACGTCGTCGTCTTCCTCTACCGCGCGGAGGATCAGAACCCAGACGCCGAGGTCGAGCTGATCAAGGCCAAGGTGGCAAAGCATCGCAACGGCCCGATCGGCGAGGTCCCGCTCCAGTTCCGCAAGGCGAACACTCGCTTCTATACCGTCGCGCCGCGCGACAACGAGGTGCCCGCCTACTAGCGTGGTGCAGTGGGGAGCCTTGAGGTGCGGTGTACACTCGGGCGCTGAACGTCTGGCTCAGCGCCTGACCCGAGTCCGTCCGACTGCGACAGGTTGTCGCATGCGATCCAAGGCCCGTGGCGCGGCAAACCACGGAGCCGGACGGGGCGAGACATGGAGGTCGAGGGTACGGTGTACAGCGACAAGACCATCCGCTGCCGAGACTGCGGCATGGACTTCGTCTTTTCCGCCGGCGAGCAGGAGTTCTACGCCGCCAAGGGCCTCGCCAACGAGCCCCAGCGCTGCCAGACCTGCCGCGCGATCGCGAAACAGAATCGGGCGCTCGGGGTGAGCAGCAGCAGCGGCGGAAACGGCGGGCAGCGCGAGATGCATGCCGCGGTCTGCGCCGAATGCGGAGGTCAGGCGCTCGTGCCGTTCCTGCCTCGAAACGACCGGCCGGTCTACTGCAGCAGCTGCTTCGATAAGGTCCGGGCCCAGGCGTAGCGCGCCTCCCACCCGGCCGATCCGAGCGCCGTCCCGAGCGGCGCTCGTGCTCTAGCATGACCCGAGTCCAGCCGCAGCACGTCGAGGTCGCCGCCCGCCCATGTCCGTGATCGCCGTCGTCGGCGCCCAGTGGGGCGACGAGGGCAAGGGTCGCGTCGTCGACTACCTGGCTCACGACGCCGATCTGGTTATTCGCTACGGCGGCGGCAACAACGCCGGGCATACGGTGGTCAACCCGCAGGGTCACTTCAAGCTTCACCTGATCCCCTCCGGCATCTTCCATCCGCGGACGAAGAACCTGCTCGGCAACGGCGTCGTCATCAATCCGCCCGCGCTCGTCGCTGAGCTCGAGGGGCTCGGTGCGGCCGGGATCCGCTGCGACAACCTGTACATCAGCGATCGTGCCCACCTGGTGATGCCATATCACGTCCTGATCGACCAGCTGGAGGAGCGGGAGCGCGGGTCGGCTCGGCTCGGGACGACGTCGCGCGGGATCGGTCCTGCCTACGTCGACAAGATCGCCAGGCGCGGCATCCGGGTCGTCGACCTGATGGAGGCCGATCATTTCGGCTCGCAGCTGGAGGCCGCCCTGGGGCGCGTGCGACGGCTGGTGACTGGCTACTTCGCCGCGGGCGGGGCGGACGATGAGCTGCGCGAGGCGATCGAGCTGGCGACCGATGCGGCCGCCATCGGCGCCGCCTACCTGGAGGCTGGCGAGCGGCTGCGGCGGTACGTGGTCGACGGCCAGCAGCTGGTAGACGAGGCGCTGCAGGACGGCGAGAGGATTCTGCTCGAGGGCCAGCTCGGCACGATGCGAGATATCGACTGGGGCGTCTATCCCTACGTGACCAGCTCGTCGCCGATTCCCGGGGGGGCGAGCCTGGGAGCCGGCCTGCCGGCGGTGGCCATCGACCGCGTGCTGGGGGTGGCGAAGGCCTACACCACCGCCGTCGGCGCCGGACCGCTGCCGACCGAGCTGGCGGACGCAGAGGGCGAGCGGCTGCGCGACCGGGGCGTCGAGTACGGCACCTCGACCGGACGCCCGCGGCGCTGTGGCTGGTATGACGCGACCGCGGTGCGCTTCAGCGTGCGGCTGGCAGGCTACAGCTCGATCGCGCTGACGAAGTTGGACGTGCTCGACGCGTTCGAGCGGATCCCGATCGCCCGCGCCTACCGCGACCCGACCGACGGACGCGAGTGGCGCACGATTCCTGCCTCCGAGGTCGTCTACGGCCGCCTCGAGCCCGTCTACGAAGAGCTCCCCGGCTGGCGGAGCGACACGACCGGCTGCCGATCATGGGACTCCCTGCCTGGGCCCGCGCGGGCGTATGTCGAGCGTCTCGAGGCGCTCGCCGGCGTGCCGATCAGCCACGTCAGCGTCGGGCCCGAACGAGCCCAGATGATCGTGCGGTGAGCCCTCGGCCGGTGACGGCCCGCCAGCTCAGTGCCGAGCGGATATACTCGACAAAAGCACGCGTCACAGGTTCGTGCACCGCATTCGAGCCGTTCCAGCCCTGCGATCACATGAAGCCCGCGAGCGGAGAGCGCCGTCCGCGGGCGTTCTCATACCCGGACCGGTAAGGAGGCCGCATTGATTGACCTGGAAGGCGCTTCGGGGGTCGCCGCCGGCCAGCGCCTACGCCGCGCATACGGGTTCGAAGAGGTGGCGCTCGTCCCGGGCGCGGTGACCGCGGACCCGGCCGAGGTCGACCTCTCGACCGAGATTGGCGGCCGCGTCCTCGCGATCCCGTTCCTGGCAGCTGCGATGGACGCGGTGGCCGACGCCTCATTCGCGGCGCGCATGACGCGCGCCGGCGGCCTCGCCTTCATCAACCTGGAGGGCCTCTATACGCGCTACGAGGACGCAAGCCCGATCATCGAGCGGGTCGGCGCCGCGGATTCCGAGGCGGCGGCCGCACACGTCCTCAGCGAGGCCTATGCCGAGCCGGTGCGCGACGACCTGATCGCCGCCCTTATCGGGCGGATCAAGGCGGAGGGCGGAATCGCGGCCGTGTCCACCACGCCGGCCAGCGCATGGCATCACGCCGAGGTGGCTGCCGAGGCGGGGGCCGACCTCTTTCTGGTTCAGTCCCAGGTGAGTAGCGCGCGCCACATCTCGACCAGCGGCCGCGTGCTGTCGCTCTCTGATCTCACCGGTGCGCTGAAGATCCCGGTGCTGGTCGGCAATACGGTGAGCGGTGAGGCGGCGTTCCAGCTGATGCACCAGGGCGTGGCCGCGATCCTGGTCGGCGTGGGCCCCGGTGCTGCGTGCACCACCCGCGAGGTGCTGGGGATCGGAGTGCCGCAGGTCTCGGCCACGCTCGAGGTCGCCGGCGCCCGGGATCGCTACGTGGGCGAGACGGGTCGCTACGTGCCGGTCGTCACCGACGGTGGGATGAGGACCGGGGGTGATATCGCCAAGGCGATCGCTTCGGGCGCGGATGCGGTCATGCTCGGCTCCCCGTTCGCGGCGGCACTAGAGGCGCCGGGCGGCGGGTTCAACTGGGGTATGGCAGCGCCTTCCGCTACCCTCCCCCGCGGCACGCGGATTCGCCTGAAGGAGCGGCTGCCGCTCGAGCAGATCCTGTTCGGCCCATCGACAACCAGCCACGGCACCCAGAATCTGGTCGGTGCGCTGCGCCAGTCGATGGCGGCGCTGGGGGCCCGCACCATCCGCGAGATGCACGCCGTCGCGATGGTGATCGCGCCCTCGATCGCCACCGAGGGCAAGGCCTGGCAGCTCGCCGATCGGGATTGACGGAGCCGGTCCTCACCACTCGTCAGCTCAACCGGGCGCTCCTCGCCCGACAACTCCTGCTCGAGCCCTCGAAGCTCCCACTCGCCGCGGCGCTCGAGCAGATCGGCGGCCTGCAGACGCAGTACGCCCCGTCCGGCTACATCGGTCTCTGGTCGAGGCTGGCCGACTTCGGGCGAGAGGACCTCACCAGGGCGCTCGAGGAGCGCCGCGCGGTACAGGGCACGCTGATGCGGGTCACCATCCACACGGTCTCGTCGGCCGACTACTGGCCGATGGTGGCCGCGATCCGCGAGGCCCGCCGCACGTGGTGGCTCGGGATCTCCCAACGGCAGGCCGGGCGTCGCGATATGGAAGTGGTGGCGGAGGCCGTGCGCGAGGAGCTGGCCGATGGACCTTTGCGGGTCGCCGAGCTGACACGCCGCCTTACGGCGCGCGGCTTTCCGCCGGACGCGATGCAGGGCGTCGGCCTGTGGGTCGACCTGGCGCGCGTGCCGCCGTCGGGGACATGGGATCGTCGACGCGCGGACCTCTACGGCCTGGCCGATGCCTGGCTGCCGCAGGTCGACATCCGTGAGGAGGAGGGCCGCGAGCATCTCGTGCGTCGCTACCTCGGGGCCTTCGGGCCGGCGCCGTTGCACGCCCTTGCCAGCTGGGCGGGGCTCAGGGCCACAGCGTTCGGTCCTGCCGTGGCGAAGGTGGCTGACCGACGCTTCCGCGACGAGCGTGGCACCGAGCTGCTCGATCTCTCCAATGGACCGCTGCCGGACCCGGAGACGCCGGCGCCGATCCGGTTCCTGCCGACCTGGGACGCGACGCTGCTCATCCACGCGCGGCGAACGCAGATCCTGCCGGAGCAGCACCGCTCACGTATCTTCAACACGAAGACCCCGCACTCCGTCTCCACCTTCCTGGTCGATGGGCGGGTCGCGGGAACCTGGCGCTATGACGAAGGTCGCGTCGAGCTCACCCCGTTCGCGAAGCTAACGCGGGCGGAGCGAACCGAGCTCGAGGGTGAAGCCGAACGCCTCGCCGCCTTCCACGCTGCGTGACGGGCCGTGGCGCCGTACCCTGGCAGGAGATCGGCGACCGGGTCTTCGTGCGCCGGTACGCGCTCTTCGACCAGACGATCGGTATCGTCATGGGGGCGGAGGGGGTCGTCGTCGTCGACACGAGGACCTCGCACCGGCGCGCGGACGAGCTGATCGGCGACCTGCGAGCACTCACGCGTCTCCCGATCGCCTTCGTGGTCAACACGCACATGCACTACGACCACACGTTCGGCAATGCCCGTTTCAGGCCCGCGCCGATCTGGGGACACGTGCGCTGCGCTTCGGGCATGCGGGAGGGCGGTGAGGCGACGCGCCGAAGGGTCATGGAACGGTCACCCGAGCTCGCGGACGAGCTGGCCGAGGTCGAGATCGTGCCGCCGGACCAGGTCTTCGAGGATTCCGCGTTGCTCGACCTCGGCGACCGGAAGCTCGAGCTGCGCTTCGTGGGGCGCGGGCACACCGACAACGACATCGTCGTCCTGGTCTCGGACGCCGGGGTCCTCTTCGCCGGCGACCTGCTCGAGAACGGCGCGCCGCCATCGTTCGGCGACGCGTTTCCGATGGCTTGGGCGGAGACCGGTGCGCGACTGCTCGACCTGGTCGAGGGAGCGGTCGCTCCCGGGCATGGCGAGGTCGCCGATCGACGATTCGCCGCGCAGCAGGTCGCTGCGCTGGCCGGCCTGGCGGACCTGTGCCGTGCATCAGTGGCCCGCCAGATCGGTCTCGACGAGGTGATGCGACGTTCGCCCTTCCCGGCGGATACGACGCGCGTCGCGCTCGAACGCGCAGGGCGCGAGATCGAGGCGAGTCGCTCAGCCCATTGAGTACGGGCTGAGCCGCTGCCGCTCTGGCTGGCGCGCGTACACTGAGCACGACCCCGGAGGCACCACGGAGCGGCATTGAGCGACAGCCCGGAGCAGGAGCCCGATACCCACGAGACGCGGCCGGCGGAGCGCGGCCGCACGGTCCACGGCGACGCAGCGAATGCCGGGCACCGCGTGCTGGCTCCCGATGACGCGGAGGTCGAGGCGTACCTCGAGACCGCCCTCAAGGCCCCGCCGCCGCGGCGCGCCGATGAGCGCGACGGCCACCCGCAGGCGATCGTGGTGCTCGACTTCGGCAGCCAGTACGCACAGCTGATCGCGCGCCGCGTGCGCGAGCTCAACGTCTACTCGGAGCTGCTCCCTCATGATGCCAGCTGGGACGAGATCACCCAGCGCAACGCCATCGGGATCATCCTCTCCGGCGGGCCGGCATCAGTCCACGACGATGGCAGCCCCCGTCCCGATCCGCGCGTCTGGAAGGGCGAGCTGCCGGTCCTCGGCATCTGCTATGGGATGCAGCTGATGGCCCACGAGCTCGGCGGCCGCGTCGAGCTCGGCAGCAAGCGCGAGTACGGGCCCGCCACCGTGCGGGCGGCCGCCGGCGAGAGCCGCCTGCTTGATGGAGTGGGACCCTCAGCATCGGTCTGGATGAGCCATGGCGACTCGATCCTTGAGCCGCCGCCCGGCTTCCGGGCGATCGCACACAGCGACTCGACGACGGTCGCCGGCATGGCGAACGGTAACGGGCTGATGGGGCTCCAGTTCCACCCCGAGGTGGTGCACACCCCCGCCGGCCGGCGGATCCTGGCCAACTTCGTCCTGGGCATCGCGGGCGCGCGCGGCGACTGGACGGCGGCGAGCTTCGTCGAGACCACCATCGCGGAGATCAGGTCCCGCGTCGGGAGGGGGCACGTCATCTGCGCGCTCTCGGGCGGAGTGGACTCCGCGGTGGCGGCGACGCTCGTGCACCGCGCGGTCGGGGACCAGCTGACCTGCATCTACGTCGACCATGGGCTGATGCGCAAACGCGAATCCGAGCTCCTGCGCGTCACATTCGAGGAGAACTTCGGCATGCGCCTGCGGATGGTCGACGCGCGGGAGCGCTTCCTGCGCCGGCTGGCCGGCGTGACCGATCCGGAGGAGAAGCGCCGGATCATCGGGGACGAGTTCATCCGCGTCTTCGAGGAGGAGGCGGCCGCGCTCGGCGAGATCGACTTCCTGACACAGGGAACGCTCTACCCCGACGTGATCGAGTCGAAGACGTCGGAGTCGAAGACGTCGGCCAAGATCAAGACGCACCACAACGTGGGCGGCCTGCCCGCCGACCTGCGCTTCAGCCTGATCGAGCCGCTGCGCCACCTCTTCAAGGACGAGGTACGACGCGTCGGACAGGAGCTGGGGCTGCCGGAGGCGATGGTCATGCGACAGCCGTTCCCGGGACCCGGTCTCGCCATCCGCATCATCGGCGAGGTGACTCCATCGCGCCTCGAGACGCTGCGTGAGGCGGACTGGATCGTGATCGACGAGATCAAGGCGGCGGGCCTCTACCGGGAGCTGTGGCAGAGCTTCGCCATCCTGACCCCCATCGACACGGTGGGGGTCATGGGCGATGGGCGCACCTACGCCAACGTCGTGGCAGTGCGGGCGGTCACCAGCGACGACGGGATGACAGCCGACTGGGCGAGGCTTCCCTACGAGGTCCTGGCAAAGATCAGCTCACGGATCGTGAACGAGGTCTCCGGCGTCAACCGCGTGGTCTACGACATCAGCAGCAAGCCACCGGCGACCATCGAGTGGGAGTGACCGGCTCGCCCTAGATCAGGGCGAGCCGATCCAGCGGGAACGGCGGCTGCGCCAACGGCTTGACGGCGAGCCGCACCAGCAGCAGCGGATTGTCGTCCCCGGCGGTCCGGTTGCTGTGCAGCACGCCGCAGCCGGCGCAGCGGTGGATCAGGACCCATTCGCCGTCGCGGCGCACCGTGATGGCGATCGGTTCCATGGAGGAGCCGCAGTCGGCCGCTCGATCGCCCGGCTCGTCGTCGACGTGCCGGCTCCACAGGCAGCCCGGACAATGATTGCGGCGGGCGGTTCCGGGCGCATCTGTCGGGACGTCGAGCCGGCAATGGGCGCATCGGAAGGAACGGGGTTGTTTCACGCAGAAGCCTCCAGGAGAAGGGGTAACGTCGCAAACGCTTCGTCACGCCCCGGCTCCCGCGAGAAACAAACGAGCCGTCCCGGGGGACGGCTGTGCGGAGCAGATTTCGACCGCTGCTAGCGCTGGCGCCTCCGGAGGCGTGACGAACGGTTCACGACCGCATCTGACATTGCTCGCCTCCATCTTCGAACCAGGTCCGGCGCCCGTGGCCGCCGGCTCGTTGGGCTAAGTATCGTCAGCCGATCGCCCGCGTCAAGGGCCATATGGACAGGGGTTGGTGGGCTCGCGCCGCGAGGCGCTACGATGGCGTTGCATGTCAAGCTGGTTCGACCGACTCCTCGAGGATCTGCAGCGGCGCCAGATGGAGCAGGATGCCCGACGCGAGGGGCGACCGATCCCGCCGCATGAGCCGAGCGTGCGCAGGCGCCGGTCGCCGGGCAACGGCGCGCCGCCTCCCTTCGGCGGGCCGACGATCGGCGGCCTGGGCTGGGGAGCGTACCGCCGCTGGATCATCCTCGGCGGCCTGGGGATCGCCGCCCTGCTGGCACTGGGGCTCCTGGGCGGGCTGGTCAACCTGGTCACCGACCTGATGTGGTACGGCGCCCTCGGCCGGCGCGACGTGCTGACCACGCGCCTCTTCGCGCAGCTCGGCCTCTTCGCCGCGGGGTTCACCATCTTCATTTTGCTCGCGCTGCTGAGCATCGGCGCGGCGCGGCGCATCGCTCCGCAGGTCCCGGTGCGGCGGCTGGGAGGGCTCGAGATCCCCGACGCCTCGCGCGCGATCACGCTGACTCTGGTCGGCGTGGCATTGCTGCTGGCGCTCGGATCGGGCGGCGCCTGGGCGGCCAACTGGGAGACGATCCTGCTCTTCGTCAACGGCGGGAGCTGGGGGGGTCTTGATCCGACGCTGGGCCGCGACATCGGCTTCTACGTCTTCGACCTGCCGTTCCTGACCTTCGTCCAGGGCTGGGCGATGAGCTCGCTGATCGCCATTGGCCTGCTGACGCTCGGGGCATACGCCGCGGGGGCAATGCGCTGGCAGTTCCGCCTGAGCGCTCCGGTGCGGGCGCACATCTCAATCCTCGGAGCGCTCATCCTGGTGACGATCGCGGCCGGTTATCAGCTCGATATCGCGAGCCTGGTGTACTCGACCAGGGGGATCGGCGGGACGATCCAGGCGGCCACCTACACCGACATGAACGCGCAGCTGCCGGCCTACGTGGTCCTCACCTTCGTCGCCCTCGCCTCGGCGGCGCTGCTGGTGCTCAACATCTGGTTCCGGACGTTATGGCTGCTGGTGCTGGGTGGTCTCGCCTGGTTCGTGCTCTCGATCCTGGTCGGCGGCCTCTATCCCTTCTTCGTCCAGCGCTTCCAGGTCGAGCCCAACGAGCTCTCGGTGGAGCGGCCCTACATCGCGCGCCATATCGGGGCGACGCGCGCGGCATTCGATCTCGATGCAGTCGCGGCGAGGACGTTCACCGGCGCGCAGCCCTTGAGCCGAAAGGTCTTCGACGAGAATCAGCCGACCCTGCAGAACATCAGGCTGTGGGATTATCGGCCGCTCCTCGTCACGTTCGGACAGCAGCAGATCCTGCGGCAGTACTACGACTTCCGCGACGTCGATATCGACCGCTACCAGATTGCCGGCAAGCAACGCCAGATCATGCTGAGCGCTCGCGAGCTCGACGTCGAGAAGCTCGCTGACGCCGCACGCACCTGGACGAATGAGCGGCTCGTCTTCACGCATGGCTACGGGATCACGGCAGTACCGGTCGACGCGGTCACGCCGGAGGGCCAGCCAGACTACCTGGTCTCGGGCATCAATCAGGAGCCGCAGCTGCCGGTCGGCCAGCCGCGCATCTATTTCGGGGAGGCGACCGACACGTACGTCGTCACCGGCACGCGGACCGCTGAGTTCGACTACCCGCTCGAGAACCGCGACGCAAACGCGGTCACGACGTGGAAAGGCTCGACCGGGGTCGGGATCGGCAATCCCATGACTCGCCTCCTCTTCGCGCTGCGCTTTGGCGACCTCAACCTGCTGATCAGCAACCAGCTGACCGATTCGTCCCAGATCCTGTTCCGGCGCACGATCGCAGAGCGGGTCCGCGAGCTTGCCCCCTTCCTCTCCTACGACCGCGATCCGTACATCGTCAGCGCCGACAACCACCTCGTCTGGATGTGGGACGCGTACACCACCAGCTCCCGGTACCCGAACGCGCAGCCGCTCCAGTCAGACACCTTCCCGGGAGCGAACTACGTGCGCAACTCGGTGAAGGTCGTGATCGATGCCTATGACGGCTCGGTGCGCTTCTACGTGGTCGACCCGAGCGAGCCGATCATCGCCGCCTACGCGCGCATCTTTCCCTCGCTGTTTGAGCCGCTCACCGCCATGCCGGAGGACCTGCGCGCCCACCTGCGCTATCCGGAGGACCTCTTCAGCGCCCAGAACCAGGCCTACCTGCTCTACCACGTCCCCGCCACCGACGCCGGCGCCGCGACCTTCTACAACCAGGAGGATCGGTGGGCGTTCCCGACCCAGCAGACGGATGTCGAAGGACAGGGACGCCAGATCGCGCCGTACTACGTGATCATGAAGATCCCCGGCGAGCAGTCGGCCGAGTTCGCGCTGATCCAGCCACTGGTCGCCGCGTCGAGGCCAAACATGGTCGCGTGGGTGGCGGCCCGCATGGACCCCGGTCTCTATGGCCAGCGGATCAGCTTCCGCTTCCCGAACGACTCGACGACGTTGGGGCCTGCCCAGATCCAGGCTCGGATCAACCAGGACTCGACCATCAGCGCCCAGTTCACCCTCTGGTCGCGTGCCGGATCGTCGGTGGTGCGCGGCGATCTGCTCGTGCTGCCGATGGGTGACTCGATCCTCTACGTGGAGCCGATCTTCCTGCGCTCGACCGAGTCCTCGTTCCCCGAATTCAAACGAGTCATCCTGGCGAGCCAGAACCGGATCGCCTTCGCCGAGACAATCGACCAGGGGCTGCGCCAGATCCTTGGCGAGGCGCCGATCCCGCCGCCACAGGGAGAGCCGGGCGGCGGCGGCCAGCTGCCGGGCGACGTCGCGGGCCTCGTGGCAGAGGCGCAGCGACTCTACGACGCGGCGCAGGCGGCGCTCGCCGCAAAGGATCTCGGCGCGTACCAGCAACGGATCAACGAGCTCGCTTCGGTCATCAAGCGCCTCGGGGAGCTGTCGGGTGCCTCGCCCGCCCCCTCCCCGTAGATGCCCGCACTCGACGTCCTGATCCTCGGCTCCGGCGCTCGGGAGCACGCACTCGCCTGGCGGCTGGCGCGGGACGAAGGCGTGCGGCGCGTCTCGATCGCTCCTGGGAACGGGGGAACGGAGGCCTGCGGGCGCAACATCGCCGACCTGAACATCCTCGACCCGGTGGCCGTGGCGCGGCACGCGGCGCGCGAACGCTACGGACTGGTCGTGGTCGGCCCCGAGGCGCCCCTGGCCGTGGGGGTGGCGGATGCGCTCGAGCAGGCGAGCGTCCCGGTCTTCGGGCCGAGCCGCGAGGCGGCGCGTCTCGAGTCGTCAAAGGCGTTCGCAAAAGAGCAGATGGCTCGTGCAGATATCCCGACCGCCCCGAGCGCCACGTTCCGCGACACTGAAGCTGCGGTCGCTCACGCGAGGCGGTCGGATCGGCCGCCGGTCGTCAAGGCCGACTGGCTGGCGGCGGGCAAGGGGGTGGTGGTGCCCGACACTCACGACGAGGCCGAGCGGGCGATCCGTTCACTCCTCGATGGCGCAGGCCCGGGGGCGACGGTCGTGCTCGAGGAGCGACTGACCGGGCGCGAGGTGTCGGTCTTCGCCCTGCTCAGCGGCGAAGCGGTCGTCGCCATCGGGGCAGCGTGCGACTACAAGCGCCTGGGCGATGCCGATATCGGGCCGAATACGGGGGGGATGGGGGGCTACAGCCCGGTCCCCTGGTTCGGCCGCCCGCAGACGGAAGAGGCAGTGGCCACCGTCTTCGAGCCGATCGCGTGGCGGATGGCGCGAGACGGGGTCCCATATCGCGGCGTGCTCTACGCCGGCCTGATGCTGACCGACGCGGGACCGATGGTGCTCGAGTTCAACGCGCGCTTCGGCGATCCGGAGGCGCAGGTCCTGCTGCCGATGCTGGACGGGGACCTGTCAGCCGCGCTGCTCGGCGCCGCCACCGGTGACCGCGGCCTGATGGAGGAGTCGATCGCCGCCCGTGACGGCGCCGCGTTGGGAGTGGTGGTGGCGAGCGAGGGGTACCCGGAGCGCCCAGCCGTCGGCAGGCCGATTGCAGCGGCGGAGCCCTCAGGCCCAGGCGACCGCGGACCTCTTCTCTGCTTCCACGGAGGCACCCGGCGTCGCGTCGAGGGCGGGCACGAGACGACCGGCGGTCGAGCCGTGACCTTCGTGGGCCGCGGCAACGACCTGGCGGCTGCGCGCGCGGCCGCCTACAGTGGAGTCGCCGGCTCGGTGCTCGATGGCCGCCAGTACCGCTCGGACATCGGGCTTCGTGAGCTGAAGCTAGGCGCCGGGTCGAGCGCTTTCGGGATCCGCTCCTCGAGCTGAAGGAGCCCGGCTCGTGGCGGCTATCCTACTCAGCGATGACGAGCTCTCCCGCCGTCGCGGTGATCTGCGGCTCCCGCTCCGATCTCTCGGCCCTGAAGGGCTGCTTTGATACGCTCGATTCGTACGGGATCGCGTGGGAGGCATCGGTCATCAGCGCCCACCGACAGCCGGCCGCGCTGGCCTCCTATGTCCGCGAGACGGAGGCGGTCGGGGTCCAGGTCTTCATCGGCGCAGCGGGATTGGCTGCACATCTGCCGGGCGTGCTCGCCTCAATGACCGGCCGGCCGGTGATCGGCGTCCCGCTCGATGGCGGAGCACTGGGGGGCGCCGACGCTCTCTACAGCGTGGTCCAGATGCCGCCCGGAGTGCCGGTCGCATCCGTTGCGATCGGCAGCGCCGGCGCCAAGAATGCGGCGCACCTGGCGGCCCGCATCCTGGCGCTCGGCGATGCTGCGCTGGCGGGGCGGGTGAGGGCGTTCCGCGACGAGCAGGCCGCCCACGCGGAGCTGCGGATCGACCCGCGCAGCGGACAGTGATCGACCGCTACGCCCTCCCCGAGCTGCGCCAGATCTTCAGCGAGCGCCGCAAGCTCGAGCTCTGGCTGCGGATTGAGCTGTTGGCGGTGGAGGCGCTCAACCGCGAGGGGATCGTCCCGGATGCCGACTGGGAGCGGATCCGAGGCTCGGTGACCTCGGTTGACGTGGAGCGGGCGCATGAGATCGAGCGCGAGAGCCAGCACGACGTGATCGCCTTCCTGCGCAG
Source organism: Chloroflexota bacterium (assembly GCA_030854805.1). Next base: position 20,452 of record JALYSK010000034.1, read on the forward strand.
CGTGACCGAGGGGCTCGGCAGCGAGGGGCGCTGGCTGCACTACGGCCTGACCAGCTCCGACCTGCTCGACACTGCGACCGGTGCGCAGCTCAGGGACGCGACCGCGATCGTGGAGGGCGAGCTTCGTCGGCTGCGGGAGATCGTGAGGAGGCTGGCGATCCAGCATCGGTCGACGGCAATGGTGGGTCGCACGCATGGCATCCATGCCGAACCGACCACCTTCGGCTTCAAGGCGCTCGGCTGGTACGCCGAGCTCCAGCGCGACGACCGGCGCCTGGCCCTGGCCCGTGAGGCGGTTGCGGTCGGCAAGATCAGCGGCGCGGTCGGCACGCACGCCAATGTCGGCGAAGCGGTCGAACGCTTCGTGTGCGACGCGCTGGGCCTCACCCCCGATCCGGCGCCCACACAGGTGGTGAGCCGCGACCGACATGCCGAGCTGCTCACCTCGCTGTCGATCCTCGGCGGCACCCTGGAACGGATCGCCACCGAGATCCGCCATCTGCAGCGTACCGAGGTGGGGGAGGCCTTCGAACCGTTCGGGCCCGATCAGCAGGGATCGTCGGCCATGCCGCATAAGCGCAACCCGATCCTCGCGGAGCGCGTGACCGGCATGGCGAGGCTGCTGCGCGGCGATGCGCTGATCGGCCTCGAGAACATGGCGCTCTGGCACGAGCGTGACATCAGCCATTCGAGCGCGGAGCGCTTCGTCTTCGAGCGAGCGCTCGGCGTCGCGGCATACGCGACCCGCACCCTTGCCGACATCCTGGACGGTCTCGAGGTCGACGCGGAGCGCATGGCGCGGAACCTCGCCCTGCTCGATGGCATGGTCTACTCGGAGGCGCTGCTGCTGGCCATGATCGCGAAAGGAGCCGGCCGCCAGGAGGCGTACCGCCTGGTGCAGGACGCTGCGAAGCGCGCGTCGACCGGCGAGACGCCCTTCGTCGATGAGCTGCTGCATGGCGACCAGCCCTGGCTGAGCGCCGAGGAGGTCCGGCGCGCCATGGACCTCGAGCATCACCTCGCCGGCATTGCGGCCAGCTACCGCGCCCTCGGCGTCGGCGACGAGCCGGGCGAGGGCTGAGGACGGACCGATGCAAGCCTGGCTCCGCCGCGCGAGCGTCGCTTCGCGGGTCGTCGCCGACGATGCTGAGCTCTGGCTGCCCGCGGCACTGGCGTGGGTCGCGTTCCTGGGCTGGCTGCCGTTCGTACTGGCGGTGGCGCGAACGCCGGACGAAGGCGACCTGACCGTCTTTGGGGCGGCGCTGGTGACCAGCGGCGATTGGCCGGCCAACGCCATCCGCCTCGGCGCGGGCCTCCTCGCGCTTGCGCTCGTGGCTAACTCGCTGGTGGCGTTCGGCGAAGCGGTGCTGCTCCGGCTCCTCGAGGGCAGGCCACCCGACAGCAGCGGATCCGCCTTCCTCGCGAGCGTGACGCGCCTCTGGCTCGTGCAGCTCCTGGCCGCTCTGCCGGGGGCGGCCGCTCTGGTGGCGCTGCTCGTGGCGGTCGCCGCCGCGGCGGTGGGAGAGCTGCAGTCACCCGATATCGGCGGAAGCGCATGGGTGCGCATCGCGTCCCGCGTCGCCCCCTTCGGAGTTGCCGTCGTGCTGACGCTCATCGCTGGCCAGGCGTTCACGGCGGCGGCGTCGCGGCGCCTGACACGTGCGGCGGCGCCCCACCTCCGCGAAGCAGTCGCGGGTGCGGTGCGGGGTCTCGCGCATCGGCCGGCCCAACGGATTGGTCTGGCAGCGGTCAGCCTCGTGCTCCAGGTTGCCTATCTGCTTGTCTGCCTGCTCCTGCTGCGGGTCCTCTGGGCACCGATCGGCGTGGCGCTCGCGGATGGGCGGGCCATCACCCCGGGGGCGCCCCTCCTGCTGGTAGGCTTCGTGGCGATCTGGCTCTGCCTTGTCCTGGCGGGGGGCGCGCTCCATGCCTTTGCGGCCGCGTGGTGGTCGCTCGAGCTCGCTGCGGGTGTGGGAGCGGAGCCCTCGGCGCGCGAGGAGGCGAAGGCGACATGAACCCGGGTCTGTCGGCCGAGACCGAGCTGAACCTGGCACTGCGGCTGACGGTTGGCCTGGTGCTCGGGGCGATCATCGGCTTCGAGCGAGAGCTTCACCGCCAGCCGGCCGGCTTCCGGACGCACAGCCTCGTCTCGCTCGGGGCGGCCCTCTTCACCGTCGTCAGCGCCTTCGGCTTCGCGGGCTCCACGGTGGACCCAACCCGGATCGCCGCGCAGATCGTGTCGGGGATCGGGTTCATTGGCGCGGGCACGATTCTCCAATACCGAGGCCATATCCGTGGGTTGACCACCGCCGCCTCACTCTGGTCGGTGGCGGCGATCGGCACCGCGGCGGGCGCGGGCCTCTTCGTGGTGGCGATCACGGGCACGATCCTGATCCTGGTCGTCCTGTCGCTGCTGGACCAAGTCGAGGAGATCACGCGGCGGCGGTGGCGGGCGCCGCGGTCGCTCCACCCGGCCCCGCCCGACCAGGCCGAGGGGAGCAGTGAGGACATGCCATGACCCTGCTGACGAGCACGATTCCCGAGCTCAGCTTGATCCATCGCGGCAAGGTGCGCGAGACATACGCGGTCGGCCC
>JALYSK010000040.1 GCA_030854805.1 Chloroflexota bacterium
GTACACGAGGATCAGCCAGCCGGTCAAAAAGAGAAAGTACGCCTTAAACGTGACGCGGTTAGCGAACGCGCCCGTAATGAGCGCCGGCGTGATGATCGCGAACATCATCTGGAACGCCATGAACGCCAGGTGCGGCACGGTCGTGGCGTACGTATCGTTCGGGGCGCCAGTAACGCCTTCGAGGCCGAGCCAGTCGAGGCCGCCGATGAGTCCGAGCCCCGTGTCCGGGCCGAATGCGAGGGTATAACCCCACAGGACCCATGTGACGCTGACCAGGCCTAGGATGAAGAAGGAGTGCATGATCGTGCTGAGCACGTTCTTGCGCCGGACCAGCCCACCGTAGAAGAAGGCCAACCCCGGGGTCATGAGCATGACCAGCGCGGTTGAGACGAGAACCCAGGCGGTGTCTCCGGTATCGATCACCAGCAATAGTCTCCCTGTCCAGGTATCGCCTGTTTGGTGTCGGCTGTCTGTGCAGCCAGCCTAGCCCTCTCGTTGGGCACCGATCGAGGTGCAATCAGTTGCGGTTGCGTTGCGATCGTTGTGCAATATGCACATACGCCCACCGCGGCTCGAGCCTGTCCACGTGCCTACAGGCCAGCTCGCTCGGCGCCCCTCTCCGCCGGGACGGCACAGCAGCGGCAGCTGCCCTCGACCGCGTCGAAGACTGCGGCCGCCGACGAGCAGCAAGCGGTCGGCGCATCGATCATGGTCAGGCCGCTCCCGGGCGTGAGGTGACCCTGCAACTCGGCAAGTCTCTCGTCCAAACGGCGGAACTCCTCCATGCGCTCAGACAGGTCCGCTCGGCGCCTTGTGATCAGCGCGGGAAGGCTCGAGCTGGTCTCGTCGCAATGGCCGGCGTGGCACCACGACGCGAGGCGCGAAGCCTCGTCCAGCGGCAGGTCAATGCGCCGAAGGTTGAGGAGTAGGCGGAGGTGCTCCACGTCCTCGGCGCGATAGCTGCGGTAGCCGTTCTCGGCCCGATCAGGCCGCGGCAGCCATCCCTCACGCTCATAGAAGCGCAGCGTGTCTGCGCGGATGCCGAGCTCCCGCGCGAGCTCACCGATTCGCATCACTCACCCCCAGGACCTCCGCCAGCCGCTCGAGGCTGGCTCGCTGCGCTGCCGCGAGCTCGGTGGCTGCGAGGGGGCCGTACCAGCGGCCATTGAGCCGCGTGGCCTCGTCCTCCCGGGTCAGCTCGTAACGGACGGAGAGGCGCCCGACGCCGGGCACGCTGACCCGCCGCGCGATCGCTTCGAACGGACGCCATTCGAGGATCTCCTCGACCGAGGCCAGGCGGTCCGCGACGCAGGCGTTTACGGTGCCGACCCCGCGTCGGCCGCTTACGGTTGCCTCCTCCACGCGGTCGATCCCCTCCCAGCCCGGTCGAAGGCGTGGCGATGTGAGCTGTTCCCACACCGCCATGGGCGGCGCCGGCAGCCGAAGCTCGGCCTCGTCCAGTGCCGTGCGCGGTGGCTGCGCCCACGATCGCCCCTCGGTGGCCGCGCCGTGCTCGAGGTCGAGCAAGTGCACCGGAACCTCGCCGAGATGCTCGAACCGCTCGGTGGCGGCGACCAGACCTAGGGCGCCCGCGTCGAGGCCCAGCGCCTCGATGCAGGCGTCGGTCAGGAGGGCATAGCGCTCGAGGCCTGCGGCGGCCGGCGACTCTGCCTTCAGCAGTCGGTGGGCGATGATCACGTCCTTCCCCGCCATTTCTTCGCGTCCGGCCACCCGGTGACGGACGAGGCTTCCCGCGTGGACCACAAACTTGAGGTCGAGGTCGGGAACCCGGCGGCACGAGATGCAATCGCAGGTCGTCGCCCCGGTGACGCTCTGCATGCGCCGACGGAAGGCGTCATAGGCCGCGTCGATGGCGTCGAGCAGCATCGGCCCATCCAGGCGATCCAGCGGAGCCACCAGGAAGGCCGCGTCCCCCTCGAGCTTGGCCAGGCGAAAAGTTGGGCGCAGCTGCCGGACCACGGTCTCGACCAAATCGCCGGCCAGCGCCGGCGCGTGGTCGGGCTCCGCATTGGCCAGGTACGCCGTGTAGCCGGACAGGTCGGCGAGCAGCAGGCAGACCCGCTCGAGGCCGCTGGTGGCGCTCATGCCGGTCGCTCGAGCAACTCCTTGAGGTGACCCAGCTCGGCGGCCTCGCCGCGCTGGATCTCGCGCCCCACGAATGGCTCCAGTAACCGCTGCCATCCCTTCAGGCCCAACTGTCCAAGGCCGATGATCCGCGTTCCGCCCTCTCCCGTGGGTGTCACGGCGTACGAGCCATCCCAGCGCATCGGGCCCTCGATGGTGTGGAACGCGAAACTGGCGCCGGGCCTGTACTCGGTGACCTCCCAACTGAAGGGTGCCAGCTTCGAGCCCACCTTCATCATCTCGCGGACGGTGGTGCCGACCCGCATCTCGCCGGGCGGCGCGACCTGCACATCGCTCACCGGTGACCACTTCGGGTGCAGGGTCGGATCGGCGAGGTACGGGAAGACCTCGTCAACCGGCCGATTGATCGTCTCCTCGAGACGATAGCTGATCACGTCGCCCTCCGCGCTGCATCTGGCCCCCGTGCGACGCAACCCTAAACCTTGGAGTGACTCCAATGTCAAGAGGCGAATCTTCCCTAGCACTCGACGAGGCGCCAGGCGGTGCAGTCGACCCGGTCGTCAAGCTCGATTCAGGTGGGAGAATCGCCAGGAAGGATGACACATGGCTCGTCAGTCTCAGCTCAGCGCCTCCTCGATCCAATTGCGGTCGGGCAAGCCGCGCAGTCTCTGGCTCGTGCGAAAGAGCCGGGCCCGGCCGCACCTTGACCGTGCGGGTCCCGGGTCGACCATCGGCTTCGCTGACCATCGCACGGCGTGGGGTACACCTTGTCGACATCCCAGAACATGACCGCCACCCTCAATGAGGGTGGCGAGCCGGAGCCCTTGCGCACCACCCACCCGCCGCCGTTGTACCAGCCCTCCGGTACGGTAATCTCGATCTGCGGCAGTTGCGTCGGCCCAGGCCCGGTACCCAGCTGATCCAGCGCCACCGGATCGAGGATATGGGTCCCGGGCTCCAGGTCCCCTTCCAATCTGCCCAGCGGGGAGGGCGTTCCCTGCGCAGTTGGCGTCGCGGCCTCGGTTGCGGCCTCGCTGGGCGATGACCCGCCTGGCGCAGACCCGCTGCACGCCGTCAGCGTCACGATGAGGCTCATCACCAGGCCTGCCGTGGGCGCTCTCGTCGTGGTTGTGGTCACTGGAACCTACTATCGGCTGGGAATGGATCTCCGCTCCACTAGCCCGGCGGAACTCAAGCTCACCCGTCGGGCTCATGGTGTAGGCCGGTCGGCTTGGACCGGCTGCCAGGAGAACCCTTGGGCCGACGGGAACGAGTGGGCGTTGGGGATCTCCACGTGCTCGACGATCGTCGTGGGCTGGCCGGTGCCATCCGCACGGGACATCACCAGGTGCCACCACGTGCTGCCCGTGTCCTGCATGTAGATCAGGTGCTGGCCGTCCGGCGACGAGGTCGGGTTGTAGCCGTACCCGTCGATCACGATACCCTCGCCGCCGTCGGACGGGACGACGATCAGTCCGGCCTCCGTGTCGGTGAAGGCAATCCGGTCGTCCACAGGGACCAGACGGGAGGCGTGAAGCGAGAGGGCAGCTCGGCGAGCGTGGCCCCGTCGGCAACCCGGATCACGATGGCGCCTGGCTCGCGCGACCCGACAACCAGTCGAGTGGCATCGGGAGACCAGCTCACGGAGAACGCCGGCGTGTCGTGTAACCGCACCGGTGCACCGCCGTCGACAGGTATGAGCCAGGTCCCGGACGCTCGGGCGACCGCGATCACCGATACGTCGGGTGACCACTGCACGGCGCGATCGCTCGGATAGCTGGCGTCGAAGGCACTTTGGGGGATGTTCTCCAGGTCCCAGCCGCCGATCCGCTGCGCCTGCCCGACGAGGGGCAGGATGACCACGTCCGAGTCGTCGAGAAGGGCGACGGCCGAGCTGTCGGGCGACCACGTTGGGCAATGCGGCGTCTCGCTAAGCCCGGCGTCGAGGCGGGCACCTTCGCCGGTCGCACGCCCTTCCTCGATCGACAGGACGACGATGCTCCCGCCAGGCATGCCGACGGCGAGCAGGCTCCCGTCGGGCGAGAACGCCGGGCAGGCGACGTCGTTGGCTATGAGATCCCCGGGAGCGAGCTGCTGAGGCTCGTCGCCCGGGCGGACGAGGACGAGGAGGCTCAGTCCCGAGTCCGCGGTATACGCGATGACGCCGGCGTCGACCGTCGGGCCCTCCGAGGTGGGGGTTGGCGACTCCACGACCACCAACGGCTCATCCGAGAGCCAACCGCCCGCGATCGCCGCCCCGGCCACGAGGCCGGCGAGCAGCAGGAGCGTCAGCAGCGCGACCATTACCGGGCTCATCCCCCAGCGGCGGTTCCGAGAGGCACCCAGGGCCAGCCGATCCTCGCCCTCAGTCGCTCGCCCGACGGCCTCGGACCACAGGTCGGGAGCGGACAGCTTGTCGAGGCTGCGGAATCGATCTCGGAGGTCACTCATCGCGGTCACCCAGGATCTGCTTGAGTCGCTTTTTGCCGCGGCTCAGGTTGGCGCGGACGGCGAGCTGGGAGCTGCCCGTGCGACGAGCGACCTCGCGCACGGAGGCATCGGCGTAGTAGAAGAGGACGACGCATGCGCGCTGGCTCGGCGGAAGCTGCGAGAGCGCATCGATCAGCTCGGTGTCGACCTCGGCATCGAGGTACCCCGCGTCGGGAAGATGTGGAGTCGTCGATCCGCGCCTCTTGAGCTCACCGGCCGCGATGCGAAAGCCTGCACGCCACACCCAGGCCTGGGGATCGCGGACGGCGTCGCCGCGCCGCAGCGCCTGCGCGAAGGCCTCGGCAACGGAGTCGCTGGCGGTGTCCTGGACCCCCGCAAACGCGAGCAGTGCCCGCCAGAGCCGATCGCCATCGGCGCGGTACAGCATCTCCAGCCGCTGAACGCCACTGACGGTCGTCGACACACTCACCATTCTGCTGGCCAAGGAGGCAAATCCCGCGAAAAGGTGACAATCCGCTCCCATCACCTCGATCGATACTGCCAGGCGCGGTCTGGTCCGTAGGACGAGGCCATGCCGGTTCGAGGGTCCTTGGCCGCTCTATGCGCCCGGCGCGGGTCCGGGGTCGCATGACAGCGATGCGTTCGAATCAGGGCTCCGGCGCGGGTCAGTGCCGGAGTCGACAGGCCCGAAGCGGGTCCAGGTTAGGGTCCGCCCGCTAGGCTATGAAGAGGCCCCATCCGAACTCAGATCAGGCCCACGAGGGCGGAGTTGGTACCGCATACCGGATGCTTGTCGAATCGTCCCATGGGTCCCAATCTGGTTCAGAAACGACTCCATGGGACGCATTGGACACATGGGACACATGGGACAGCTCGCATGAGGGTTCAGATAAGGGTTCAGGGGGTGGCCGCGGCCAGAGGGTTGGTCTGATGCTCTCGTGGCGACCCCGCCGGTAGGATCGCCGACACAGAGATCGCCGGCTCGACCCAAGACGGACCCGTGTTATCACACTCCGATCGGAGCGCCTGATTCGCAGCCCGATCGCCGGCCGCGAGCAGTGCGAGCAAGCGGCTCGGCAGCCGCATAGCGCTAGACACGAGAGCAGCCGCCGCCGGCCGGCGTGCGCTCGCCCGTGCAGTGGGGCACGGTGGAGCGGCTGCATGAGCTCTTCGGCGACGTCATGGCCGAGATCCGCTCCGAGAAACGCCACTACGTCTTCCGCTACCGCTCGCCGCAGGCCTACCTAGACTACTGGCGGCGCTACTACGGCCCGACGATGAAGACCTTCGAGGCCGTCGGCGAGGCAGGTCGGGAGGCCCTCGCATCTGATCTTCTCGACCTCGTTGCTCGATTCAACCGTGCCGACGACGGCACGATGGTGGTGCCGAGCGAGTGTCTCGAGACTGTCATTGTCAAGGGCTAGCCGGTCGCGCTACGAACGCGCCAGACACCCATGATGACGAGCGGCGCTGGACGCGGTATCGCTCTTGCCGTTCATCTCGTCTGATTCCGCCTTAGCGCCGCTTACCGAGGACGAGCAGATAGTCATCCGGAGCACGGATGCCGCCGTCACCGCGGTACCGCTCTAGGTAGTCGACAAACGCGCGGTGGAACTCCTCGCGCCGGTAGTGAGCGAGCGACTCGACCAACGCCTTGAAGTTTCCGTGCGAGCTGGTAAAGAGTTGCCAAATCGCCTCGCCCGACTCGCCCCGCAGCGGGCATTCGCCCTCGGCGAACTCGAGTTCGAAGGCGTCGCCGAGCAGCTCGAGCACGTAGTCCTCGCGGCCCCAGTCGTTTGGGTCCCCCGCGCCGGGCTCAGTAGGCGCTCGGAACGGCTCGATCACCGCCGAATAGCTCGGGTTGGGCCGCCACGAGGCAAGGCCGAGCCGGCCGCCCGGGCGGCAGACGCGGGCGAGCTCGTGGGCCACTGCGACGTGATCGGGGGCGAAGATGACGCCTACCGCCGACGCCACCACATCGAAGCGCGCATCGGCGTAGGGGACCTTCTCGCAGTCGCCCACGTCGAAACGGATGGAGAGGGCCTGGTCCGCCGCGAGACGCTTCGCCGTCTCGATCAGCGCCGGAGCGAGATCCAGCGCGGTGACGTGGGCGCCGGCGCGCGAGGCACGGACGGCAACCGCTCCCGTCCCGGTCGCGAGGTCGAGCCAGTGCTCGCCGCGCTGCGGACGGAGGCGCGCGACGAGATCGTCGTGCAGGTCGGCTAGCGTCTCCGCGACGCGCTCCCACGGCGCCGACCCCCACATGGCGCTCTGGCGAGCCTTCAGCTCTTCGAAACGCATCGCCCTCTCTCCGACCTGCTATGGCACCTCATATGAGCGAGCGTCGGCGGCGCTGGCGAGCGCGCCCATCGCCTCGAGGCGATCGGCCGTCTCCTGCGCGATCGATTCTCGCGCCGCGGCGTCGAGGAAGGGGAGCAGATCGACGAGGAGACGGGCCGCCGTGTACGACTCGCCGAAGGCTGTGAGCGCTCCCGTCGCCTGGGTCGCCTTCTCCAGCGCCTCGGCGGAGCGGCCGGCCGCCGCGAGCTGGGTCGATTCCGCGCAGTCCGCGATCCAGGCGAGGTATGGTGCGCAGGCGGCGGCCGCCAGCTCGCGGGCTTCGTCGGCGACGCGCTCGAGGTCATCCCATTCACGCGCCAGAGAGCGCAGCTGCAGCTCGCTCCGCAATCTTCGCACCCTATCGACGACCGCCGCCGAGCCTTCGATCCGCTCCACCCTCGCCCGAGCGTCGTCGAGACCGAGAAAGGGACGAAGAACCTCCGGCGTGCGCGCTCTCCAAGTTGCGGATGGGGTCGTGGAGGTCGCGCGATCCAGGAGCTCCACCGCGCGAGCAGCGTCAGGCACCTCCTCCGCCTCGAACAGCGCTAGCGCGCGTCCGACGAGGGCATTGCCTCCATGCCCGCAGGTGTGACCGCCTTCCTCGAGCACGAGTTCGATGACCTGGGAGGTCACCTCGCGCAGCTTCAACAGTCGGCCGGCCGGGACGAGGCACGCGGTCTGGGCGGATGCGGCATGCAGCCGGTGGTGCGGGCTCAGGCGTGCCGCTTGCTGAGCGGCCTCGTCGGCGACCGACTCTGCGAGCTCGAACCGGCCCGCGTCGGCGTACGAGAGGGCTGCCGTGACCAGCAGCTCATGCGCCTGGACTCGATCGGTCATGGCCGTGGCGCTCTCGAGCGTCCGCTCGGCCATCTCGGCGGCACGGCAGAAGCCGTCTCGTTCGACAACGCCCGCAAGGCCATCCAGCGCATAGGACAGGAGGTACGGCGAGCCGACAATTTCGGCGACCTCGACAGCACGCTCAGCATCGCGCACGCTCGCGCTCTGCTCGCGGACGGCGATGCCCCACAGGCTGGACTCGGAACGCCCGATCAGGAGCGCCGCCATCTCGAAGTTGCGGCTGTCCTCGCCGATCTCCTCCAGCCCGCTCTCGAGGATCTCGCGAGCCCGCTCCTTCCACTCCTCGCCACTGAAGGCCCCGCCGTAGCGAGCCCACAACAGGGTGGCGTTGGCCCTCAGCCTGGACACCGCCGTCGCGTCTGGAATCCGGCGTGCGATCTCGAGTGCCTCGAGGTAGTCGGACCAGGCCTCGCCCGTCCGGACCGCGGCGTGGGCAGCCTCCGCCTTCAGCTCGAGGCCGACCAGCCGCTCCGCGTCGCTTGCCGCGAGCGTGAGCGCGCGGTCGGCGAATCCGAGCGCCTGATCGATCGCGAATTGCGCCTTGGCGGCGCGTCCCGCATCGAGGAGGGCGGCTACTGCCTTCGCCCGGACTTCCTCGCGAACCGACGCGTCGGCAGGCCAGGCCAGGGCCGCGTCTTCCGGCCGAGCAGCGGACTCGTAGTGGTAGGCGAGCAGGTCAACATATTCCTGCCGCCGGTCACCGGCGAGCTGCTCGATCCAGCGAGCGACGGCTGCGTGCGCTTTCGCGCGCCTACCCTTCGGGATCGAGTGGTACACGACCTCGCGCGTGAGGCCGTGACGGAAGGAGAGCTCCATCTGACCGGGCAGGGAGGACGTCGGTCTTACCACGATCAAGCCCTTGTCCTCGAGCCCACTGAGCACACCGCGAATCGGCGCGCCGCCGCGCATCGACTCGAGAGAGCTCAGCCAGAAGGTCCGGCCGACGGCCGCGGCGTCCTGGAGCAAATGCTTCTCCTCCCCGGGAAGGGCGTCGACGCGGGCGGCGAGGAGCGCCCGGACCGTGTCCGGGATCGTAACGGGGGCGTCGGACCCCTCGACAATCTGCTCCCCGTCGCGGGCGAGGACGCCCTGGTCGATCAGGTGTCCGACGATCTCCTCCGCGAAGAGGGGGTTGCCTTCCGCCGTGGCCAAAACCTTCTCGCGAAGCTCGGAGCCGACCTGCGGAAGCAGCTCGTCCAGCAGTTCCCGCACGTCGGCACCGGTGAGGGGCTCAAGGGCGATCTGCGACATTCCTCGTCGCGAGCTCCAGCCGGGACGGAGATCCGCCAGTTCCGGCCGCGCCGTCGCTACGAGGAGCACGCTTCCGGTCGAGCGCGAGACGAGGTGCTCCACCATGTCAAGCAGAGGCGACTCCGCCCGATGGAGGTCCTCGATGACGACGACAGCAGGCCGCCGGGCCGCGAGCGCGCTGAGAAAGTGGGGCCACGCAAGGCCGAGCTCCTCGCCGATCGATTCCGGCGACGTTCGGTCAAGGGGGTTGTCCGGAAGCGAGATCCCCGCGGTCGTCGCGAGCGCGAACATCACCCGCTCTGCCTCGAGCATGCCGTCGCCCGATCCACCGAGAAGGTCGGGGATCAGCCTGCGGAGCTTCTCGCCGGCGGCGGACGCGGTGTCGTCGAGGAGGATGCCGGCCGCCCCCCAGAGGATCTCCCGCAGAGCCCAGTACGTGATGCCCTCTCCGTAGGGAAGGCAGCGACCCGTGTAGACGGCTGGCGTATTGGCCTCCAATCTGGCGCGGGCAAGAAACTCCTCGGTGAGCCGCGTCTTGCCGATGCCCGCCTCGCCCAGGATCGTTACCAGGCGAGGGCGACC
>JALYSK010000043.1 GCA_030854805.1 Chloroflexota bacterium
GCTGGGGGGCTGGGTGCTTCAGCTTCTACCCGACCAAGAACATGACCACCGGCGAGGGCGGCATGGTGACGACCGACGACCTCGAGCTCACCGATCGGCTCCGACTGCTGCGTGAGCACGGGATGAAGGTCCGATACCACCACGACGTGGTGGGCTACAACTTCCGCATGACAGACCTGCATGCGAGCATCGGCCTGGCGCAGCTGACCAAGCTGCCGGGTTACAACGAGCGCCGAATCGCGATCGCCGAGCGCTATGGGGCGGAGCTGGAGGGCGTCATCACACCGACCGTCCGCCCGGGCACCCGGCACGTGTTCCACCAGTACACGATTCGCGTGCAGCGGCGGGACGAGTTCGCGGATCGTCTGCGGCAACGCGGCGTCGGCAGCGCCATCTACTACCCGGTGCCCGTGCATCGCCAGAAGCCGTTCGTGGCGCTTGGCTACGGCGACCAGCGGTTCCCGGTCACCGAGCAGCTGACCGGCGAGGTGCTCTCGATCCCCGTTCACCCTTCCCTGACCGATGACGAGGTGGGCACGGTGATCGCCGCCGTCAATGCCACGGCCGCCGAGCTCGGGCCGATCGGCGTCGGGTCTGCTTCGGCGTGAGCGACGGCGCGGGCGAAGCGCCGCTCCGTGCGGCCGTGATCGGGCTGGGCATGATGGGGAGGAATCACGTTCGCGTCTACGACGAGCTGCCGGGTGTCGACTTGGTGGCTGTCGCCGATCCGGACCCTGACGCCATGCGGCGCGCAACGACCGGCCGCGGCGCGCGCGGCTACCTCGATCCGGCGACCATGTTCGCCGAGGAGCGGCTGGATCTGGTGAGCATCGTGGCGCCCACCTCCCTGCACCTCGTCACCACGCTCGCCGCCCTCCGGGCCGGGGCCAACGTCCTGGTTGAGAAGCCGATCGCCTCGAACCGGGCTGAGGCAGAGGAGATGATCACGGCCGCCGAGCGTGCTGGCCGCATCCTGACGGTGGGCCATATCGAGCGATTCAACCCGGCAATCCGCGAGCTGCGCCGGCGTCTGGCGGAGGGGGAGCTGGGGCGCATTTTCCAGATCAAGGCGACCCGACTGGGTCCGTTCCCGGCGCGAATTCGCGACGTTGGGGTGGTCGTCGACCTGGCCCCGCACGACATCGACATCATGCGTTACCTGCTCGGGAGCGAGCCGGTACGGTTGTACGCCGAGACGGAGCAGCGGATCCACACCGACCACGAGGACCTCTTTAACGGCATGATCAAGTTCGCGAACGGCGTGATCGGCATCCTCGACATCAACTGGCTGACGCCGACCAAGCGCCGAACGCTGACCGTCACCGGCGAGCGTGGCATGTACGTCGTCAACTACATCAACCAGGATCTAATCTTCTATGCCAACCCGGACGCCACGCTGACCTGGGAGAACCGCGGCGCCGACGACACCGGCCCGCCCATCACCTCGGTGGCCGAGGGCGAGATGACACGACGTCAGATCCGTCGCCAGGAGCCGCTCGAGGTCGAGCTCGGCGAGTTCGCGGCCGCCGTGCGCAGCGGCGGGCCGTCGCCCGTCGAGCCGCACGACGCGATGATCGCCCTCCTGCTGGCTCGGAAGATGGTCGAGGCGGCGTCGAGCGGCCGGGTCATCTCTGGGGCGGCGCTGCAGGAGGCGCTGGCGTGAGGATCGCCATCGTCGGGCTGGGCCACATCGGTCTGCCGCTCGCCGTGCAGTACGCGCACCGCGGCCATGAGGTGATCGGCTGCGATACCGCCGCCTGGATCGTGGAGGCGATCAACCGTGGCGAATCGCCGCATCTCGACGAGCAGGCGCTCATCGACCGAGTGCCTGAGCTGGTGCGCGCCGGTCGGCTGCGCGCCACCACTGACGATGCGGAGGGTGTCCGTGAGGCTGACACGGTGGTTGTGATCGTGCCCGTGGTGGTCGATGACGAGCGCCAGATCGACTTCGGCCCCATCGACGCGGCGACCCGCGAAATTGCCAAGGGGCTTCAGCCGGGGACCTTGGTGGTGTACGAGACCACGCTGCCGGTGGGCACCACCCGCGACCGTTTCGGACCAATGCTTGCCGGGGGGAGCGGCCTCGTCATCGACCGCGACCTTCACCTCGCCTTCAGTCCCGAGCGCGTCCTGGTCGGGCGCGTCTTTCTCGACCTCCAGCGATATCCGAAGATCGTGGGCGGGACGAGCGACGCGTCGACCCGGCGCGCGGTCGACTTCTATCGGGCCGTGCTCGAACCCGAGACGCAGGTCTGGGCCGTCACGAACGCCGAGACCGCCGAGATGACAAAGCTGGCCGAGACCACCTATCGCGATGTCAATATCGCTCTGGCCAACGAGTACGCGCGCTACGCGGCCAAGCGCGGGATCGACGTGCTCGAGGTGATCGGCGCTGCAAACTCGCAGCCATACAGCCACATCCACCAGCCGGGGGTTGGGGTCGGTGGGCATTGCATTCCGGTCTATCCGCATTTCCTCTTCAACACTGATTCGGAGCTGCGCATTCCGCCGCTGGCGCGGCAGATCAACGAGGAGATGTCGCGCTACACGATCGATCTGGTCGAGGATCGGGTCGGCTCGCTCGACGGTCAGGCCGTCCTGCTGCTCGGGATCGCCTACCGCGGAGACGTACGCGACGATGCGTTCAGCAGCGCATTTCGCCTCCGCGACGAGCTGCGAGCGGCCGGCGCACGCGTATTTGCGCACGACCCGTTCTTCGATGCAGAGCACCTGCGCCAGGTCGGCTTCGAGCCGTACGACCTGACCGAGCCGAGCCCGATCAAGGTCGCCATCCTCCAGGCGGCGCACAGCCAGTACAGCACCCTCGATCCGATGACCTTCCCCGGGCTGCAGCTCTTCGTCGACGGTCGCAACGCGCTCGATGGGGAGCGCTTCTCGGCAGCGGGGATCGCGTACGTCGGGATCGGCCGTTAGCGTCGGATGAACGAGGACGTTGCGCTGCCCCGCGTCGGCCTGGCGGCTGGCCGCGGGGTGTGGGTCGTGCTCCCGACCTACAACGAGCGCGAAAATATCGAGGGGATGACCGATGCGATCCTGGCTGCGCTGCCGGAGGCGCGCCTGCTCGTGGTCGACGACAACTCACCCGACGGCACGGGACAGCTCGCCGACACGCTGGCCACCCGCGAGCCGCGGCTGAGCGTTCTGCATCGGCCCGCCAAGCAGGGGCTCGGGGTTGCCTACCGCGAAGGGTTCCGGTGGGTGCTTGAGCGACCCGAGACTGCGGCGGTGGTCCAGATGGATGCCGACTTCAGCCACGATCCCCGAGACCTGCCGCGCCTCCTCACTCCGCTCATGCGCGACGCGGATCTCGTGCTGGGTACGCGCTACATCCGTGGTGGGGGGACCGTGGGCTGGCCGCTGCGGCGCCGGCTGATCAGCCGCGCCGGCACCCTGTTCGCGCGGACGCTGCTTGTCCTGCCGTACCGCGACCTGACGGGTGGTTTCAAGGCCTGGCGGCGCGAGCTGCTCGAGTCGATCCGCATGCGCCAGGCGGCGGCCAGCGGGTACGGTTTTCAGGTCGAGACGACGTGGTGGGCGCACCAACGCGGCGCCAAGATCATCCAGGTCCCGATCATCTTTCGTGAGCGTGTGGCCGGCGCATCCAAGATGACCGGATCGATCGTCGGCGAGGCAGTGCTGATGGTGATCCGCCTCCGCTGGGAGGCGCTTCGGGAAGGCCTGCGTCCGCCCTCAGCGGCGAAGTGAGCTGGGCTGCCTCCCCGCCCGCCCGGTGGCATGGCGAGGCCTCTTCGGCTAGGATGGCGCCCCGCCCCGCCTCGACTCCCTGCCGAGTCCTGCCTGGAGACGATCCCACCGAGTATGTCGTTCCGTAACCGCCCGGTCCTCGACCGTAAGCACCGACCCCGCTGGCAGGATGAGCTGCGCACCCAGCAGCTCATCGTCGCCGGCTTCGCGATCGCCATCGCCGTGGCCCTCGGGATCTTCGGTGCGACCGCCTGGAGCACCTTCTGGGAGGCCAATCTCCGCCCTGTCGCCAGTGTCGGGGGAGTCGCCTTCGACCGCGAGCAGCTCGCCGCTCGGGAGCGGGTCTTGACCGCCGAGCGTTCGGCGCAGCTGGCCGATCTACAGAGCCAGCTCGGCGGGGCCCGGGACCAGATCATCCAGCAGCAGATGCAGCAGCTCTCGGCGCGGATCCCGAGCGTGACCGGCGACGCGACGAACTCACTCGTGGAAGGCCAGGTCCTCAGGAGCCGTGCCGCAGAGCTCGCCATCGTCGTCAGCGAAAGGCAGGTCGACGCCGAGATCGCCAAGCGGCGCACCAGGCCGCAGCGCATCGGGTTGAGCATCATCCTGCTGGAGGCGAAGGCGGCCGCGTCAACGGCTTCTCAGCCATCGGCCACCCCGACCGAGGCGGACTTCAGGCGAGCCGAGCAGGCGGCGGCGGCGGCCCTCAAGCGAGTGAATGCCGGCGAGGATTTCGCCGCCGTTGCGCGCGCGGTGAGCGCGGACAGCACCGCGCAGGCGGGCGGCAAGATCGGGCTCGTCGCCGACGGCGACGCAATCTACGGGGAGTACGCGAAAGATGTCGGCAACGCCGCGAAGGGCGCCATCGTCGGGCCGGTACGGACCGCTGGTGGCTATCTCCTGCTGAAGGTGGACGAGCGCGTCCCGGGCGGAACGGATGAGGCGCTCGCGAAGCTGCTCGCCACTAATGGGGTTGCCGGCGATGCGTACCGCGCTTATGTCCAAGACGAGGTTTTGCGCGAGGCGTACCGCGCCCACTTCGCGAGCAGGGTGGTCGCGGCGGCGCAGCCCCAGCGCCGGGTCGCCCAGATCTTCATCGCGGCCGGTCCGGCTGCGCCGGTCCACGAGGTTCGGGTACGGCATGTCCTGATTCAGCCGCTCCCCGGGCAGCAGGACCAGAGCAAAGCCAATAACCGGCAGTGGGTGGCGG
>JALYSK010000058.1 GCA_030854805.1 Chloroflexota bacterium
GGCCTGTTCCGGCGGCCGCCACCTTCACCACGAACCGGGTGCGCGCGGCGCCGGTGCTCCTCGCGTCGCGGTCGCTGCGAGCGGCCCGGGGTCACGCAGCGGCGGTGATCGCCAATGCTGGCTGTGCCAATGCGAGCACCGGCGCCTCCGGCCTGGAGGACGCGCGTCGCGTCCAGGCTGCGGTGGCCGAGCGCCTCGGTGTGGCACCGCGCTTCGTCTTCACCGCCTCGACAGGGCTGATCGGCTCACGGCTGGATGTCGAGCGCATCGCATCGGTCCTGCCGGAGCTTCGTCCAAGGCGCGGTCGGGGAGCCGCCGGCGAGGTGGCCCGGGCGATCATGACCACCGATACCCGACCCAAGGAGGCGGCAGCAGAGGTCGACCTGGGTGGCGGTCGAAGGGTGCGGATCGGCGGCATGGTGAAGGGATCGGGGATGATCCACCCGCAGATGGCCACCATGCTCGCCTTCCTGACGACCGATGCGGCGATCGAGCCGAAGGCGCTGCGGGATGCGCTGCGCCCTGTCGTCGATCGGACCTTCAACCAGGTGAGCGTGGATGGCGACCCGTCGACGAACGACACGGTCATGCTCATGGCCAGCGGCGCTGCAGACGGGCCATCGGTGGCGATCGGGCGCCGGATGGTGGCCTTCCGCGACGGTCTCGAGGCGGTCTGCCGTTCCCTCGCTGAGCAGATCGCCGCGGACGGCGAAGGGGCACGTCATCGGATCGATGTGACGGTGCGCGGCGCCCGAACGGACGCAGACGCGCGTCGTGCCGCCCGGGCGGTGTGCAGCTCGAACCTGGTCAAGGCGGCGGTCCACGGCGCCGATCCGAACTGGGGGCGCATCGCGGCCGCGGCGGGCCGGAGTGGAGCGCGCCTGGATCCTGACCGGCTGACCATCCGGCTGGGGCCTATCACCGTCTGCCGCGGCACTCCGACCGATTACGACGAGCGGGATGCCAGCCGAGCGCTGCAGGGAGATGTCGTCGCCATCGATCTCGACCTCGGCGTCGGCGACGGATCCGGCATGGCCTGGGGCTGCGATCTGTCCGCGGAGTACGTGGCGATCAACAGCGAGTATCGGACGTGAGTGTGAGCCCCATCACCATCAAGCTCGGCGGCGTCGCGGGCCGGGAGGCGGAGAGCGTCAGGCTGGTCGCGCGATCGGCACCGCCCGACACCGTCGTCGTGCACGGCGGCGGCAACGAGGTCGAGCGCTGGAGCCGGCGGCTGGGCCTGACGCCTCAGACCCATGACGGGCTGCGGGTGACCGATCCGGAGACGCTCGAAGTGGTGATCGCCGTCCTCGGCGGCCTTGTGAACACGCGCATGGTCGCGATCTTCGGCGCGGCGGGCCGCACTGCGGTCGGACTGACCGGCGCCGATGGCGGACTCTTGCGGCTCCGTCGTCGCGACGCTGCGCTCGGCGAGGTCGGTGAGGTGGTCGGCGCGGAGCCGTGGCTGATCGACGCGCTCATCGTCGCAGGAGCGCTCCCGGTGGTGGCATCCGTCGCCGCCGATGACGAGGGGTCGCTCCTCAACGTGAACGCGGACGAGGCCGCCGGCGCCATCGCCGCCAGCCGGGGGGGCACGCTCCTGCTCTGCACGGATGTCCCGGGCGTCCAGCTCGACGGACGGGTCGTCGACCGACTCGATGCGGAGGCTGCCGAGCGGATGCTCGAGGACGGCTCGGCAAGCGCCGGCATGCGTCCGAAGCTCCGCGCGGCCCTCGTCGCGGCGCGCGCGGGATGCGAGGTGCGGATCCTGGACGGTCGCGCCGGCCCGGACCTGGTCGAGGCTCTGCGGGGGAGCGCGGTCGGCACTCGGGTGACCGCCGCATGACCGAGGATCTTCGCAAGCCCCTCGCTCGGCGGCAGCTCATCCGGCGCCTCATCGCCACGGGCGAGATCCATTCACAGGAGCAGGTCGTCGCGGAGCTCGCGCGCCGTGGCGTCGACTTGACACAGGCCACCGTCTCGCGCGACTTCGCGGCTCTGGGCATCGTGCGTGGGGTCCGTGCCGGCGCACCCGTATACCTCTCCAGCGACGACCTTCCGCGTGCGCGCGATCCCGGCGCGGCGGACCGCCTGCGACGGTTGCTCCTCGACCTGCCGCTGACCATCGATGAGGCAGCCCCTCTGCTCGTGCTGCGCACGTCGCCCGGCGGCGCGAACGCCATCGCGCGCGCAGTCGACCTGCTGCCGCTGAGCGGCCTGGTCGGCACCATCGCCGGCGACGACACGATCTTCATCGCCTGCCGTGACCGCGAGACGCTGCGGCGGCTGCGAACCCAGTTCGAGGCGCTCCGCGCCGGCGAGGATATTCCCGATGTCTGACCTCCTGTCCACCACGACCGCCTCCGGCATCGAGCGCGAGGCGCGGGTCCACATGCAGGTCTACGCTCGCCAGCCGCTCGTCATCGTGCGCGGCGAGGGTTCGTGGGTCTGGGACGACGAGGGGCGGAGCTACCTGGACCTGGTGGCCGGCATTGCGGTCAACGTGCTCGGCCACAGTCATCCCGCGGTGGCCGATGCGCTCGCGGCGCAGGCCCGCACGCTGCTGACCGTCTCGAACCTGTACTACACCCTGCCACAGCTCGATCTGGCGGAGATGCTCCTGGCGCGATCGCCCTTCGATCGGGCCTTCTTCGTCAACTCCGGTACCGAGGCGAACGAGGCCGCAATCAAGCTTGCCCGACGGCATGGCAACCCGCGCGGGGCGTACGAGATTATCTCGCTCACGGGCGCCTTCCACGGCCGCACGCTCGGGTCGCTGAGCGCGACCGGTCAGCCAAAGTACGCCCAGCCGTTCGCTCCCCTGCCCGACGGCTTCATCCACGTCCCGATCAACGAGACCGATGCGCTTCGGGCCGCTGTCGGCGACCGCACGGCCGCCATCCTGCTGGAGCCGATCCAGGGCGAGAGCGGCATCCACCCGCTGGAGGACGCCTACCTGGTCGCCGCGCGCGAGGCGGCCGACGGGGTTGGCGCGCTGCTGATCCTCGACGAGATCCAGACCGGTATCGGGCGCACCGGGACATTCTTCGCGTTCGAGCAGACACCGGTCATCCCGGAGCTCGTCACGCTCGCGAAAGGGCTGGGCGGGGGCGTCCCGATCGGCGCGCTGCTGGCCCGCGAATCGGCGTCCTCGTTCCAGCTCGGCGACCACGGCACGACGCTGGGGGGGAACCCGCTGACGGCGGCGGCGGCCATCGCCACCCTGCGCGTCATCGACGAGGAGGGACTCCTCGAGCGAGCCCGTGAGCGCGGGGAGCAGTTCGTGGCCGGGCTGGAGCCACTCATCTCGGAGGGCCTGGTGACCGGGCTACGGGGCCGCGGACTCATGATCGGGGTCGAGACGGCCAAGCCGATCGCCCGCCGCGCGGTGGAGCTCGCCCGCGCGGAGCACGGGCTCCTCATCAACGCCACCGGCGATACCACCGTCCGACTCGTGCCGCCGCTCGTGATCAGCCCGGAAGAGGTCGACGAGGGGGTCGACCGCCTGCGTGCAGCGCTTGTCGACGCGTCTAGCGCCGCGTGATTGGGTCGACGGATCCTGGCTGCTCCCGGGAAGCCCAAATAAAATTCGGGTAGGCTGGTCAGGCAATGTCCCGAGCCATGATCGAGGCCGTCGGTCTCCACAAATCCTTCGGCGACACGCATGCCCTGGCGGGTCTGGACCTCGACGCCGCCGAGGGAACGATCCTCTGCATGCTCGGCCCGAACGGCGCGGGCAAGACGACGGCCGTGCGCGTGCTGACCACGCTGACGCGTCCCGACGCGGGCCATGCCACCGTGGCCGGCATCGACGTCGTACGCCATCCGGCCGAGGTCCGGGCCCAGATCGGCGTCGCCGGCCAGTACGCCGCACTCGACGAGCTCCTCACCGGACGGGAGAACCTTCAGATGGTGGGACGCCTGTACCGCCTGGAAGGCGCTGCCGCCCGGCAGCGAGCGGCGGAGCTCATTGAGCATTTCGAGCTCACCGACGCGGCGGATCGGACCGTGAAGACCTATTCGGGGGGGATGCGGCGACGCCTGGACCTCGGGGCGGCGCTGATGGCGCAACCGCCGGTCATCTTCCTCGACGAGCCGACAACCGGGCTCGACCCGAAGGGCCGGCTCTCGATGTGGGACCTGATCGCGGGGCTCGCGGACGGCGGCACAACGGTGCTCATGACCACCCAGTACCTTGAGGAGGCGGATCGGCTCGCGGACGACATCGTCGTCGTCGATCACGGACGCGTCATGGCGCGCGGCACCGCGCTCCAGCTGAAGCAGCAGGTCGGCGGCGAGCGCCTCGAGATCACCATCAGCGACAGTTCGTCGTTGGCCGCCGCACGGCGGGTTCTCGAAGCCCTTGGCGAAGGGCCAGCGCGTGTCGACGAGGAGGCCCGACACGTCAGCGTGGCGGTCACCTCGCACGACGGGGTCCTGACGCGCGCGATCCGCGAGCTGGACGCGGCCGGCGTGCAAGTCGATGACATCGGCTTCCGGCGTCCCACCCTGGACGAGGTGTTCCTGTCACTGACCGGCCGTCCGGCAGAAGGCACGACGGAGGCCGGGGGATGAGCAGCTTCGGCTGGTGGCTGCGCGACTCGTGGGAGATGATCAAGCGCAACCTCATTCACATCAAGCGCACCCCGGAGCTGCTGCTCGACGTGACCCTGAGCCCGATCATGTTCGTGATCCTCTTCAGTTTCGTCTTTGGCGGGGCGATCACCGTCGGGAACCAGGGCGGCCAGGATGCCTCCTACGTCAACTTCCTCATGGCCGGGATCTTCGTCCAGACGGTCGCCTTTGCCGGAGTGTTCACCGGCGTGCTTCTCGCGAACGACCTGCAGAAGGGCATGATCGACCGATTCCGCTCGCTGCCGATGTCGCAGTCCTCGGTCCTGACCGGGCGCACGCTGACCGACCTGATGCGCGCGGGCCTTGCCGTCGCGATCATGTGGGTGGTTGGCATGCTCGTCGGCTTCCGTCCTCAAGGCGGAATTCTGGGCAGCCTCGGGGCGGTCGGGCTGATGCTCCTGTTCGGCTTCGCGCTCTCGTGGATCGGCGTTGCGATGGGCGCGTTGGTGCGCACCCCGGAAGCGTTGCAGGGCATCATCTTCGCCCTCGTCTTCCCGCTCACCTTCGTCAGCAGCGCGTTCGTCCCCACGGACACGATGCCGGGCTGGTTGCGGATCTTCGCCGACAACCAGCCGATGACCCACGTGGTCAACGCCGTGCGCGACCTCACGCTCGGCACGCACCTGTATTCGGCCCTCTTGCCGTCCGTCATCTGGTCGGTGGCGGTCCTGGCGGTGTTCTTCCCGCTAGGGCTCTGGCTCTACCAGCGGCGTACGACCCAGTAGCTTGGCAGACAGGCAGCCGGAACAGGCCTGCTGCCAGCGGCGCCACGAACCTGGAAGGAGGTCCGCCGACTCAGGCAGGACGGGAATGTCCCGGTCATCGAGATACATCATGCGGAGGGCGAGCCCAACGTGGAAGGTCAGAACGACGTCGCGGCTCTTGAAGTCCTCCTGCGCGTAGAGATTGGTGGGATTGGTCACTACCCACCATCGACTGGCGGAGCAATGGACATCCCAGATGTCGTGACGAACCGGCCCGACCATCTCAGATGCGGCCTTCTCTAGGTGGACCACGTGCTCGTGGGTTTGACGTCCATTTGGTCGTACGAAAGGCAAGGCCGGACCGCTCAGGCCGTCCCGTGCCTAGGGCGGGGCCCAGTGGCGAGCTCAGTCCTCAGCTCACCGCTTTCTTCACGAGCGCGCCGATCCTTGCCTCGTCGGCGGCGGTCAACTCCGTCACAGCAAAGGCGGTCGGCCACATTGCGCCTTCGTCGAGGGTCGCCTCATCGCTGAAGCCGAACGTCGCGTACCTCGTGTTGAACTTCTGCGCGCTTTGGAAGAAGCAGACGACCTTGCCGTCCTTGGCATACGCGGGCATCCCGTACCAGAGTCTCGGCGCGAGGGCTGGCGCGCTGGCTTTGATGACAGCATGGAGCCGCTCGCCCATGGCGCGATCCGGTTCCGGCATCTCGGCGATCTTCGCGAGCACGGCGCTTTCCCCGTCCGCCCTGTCCGCGCGCGGGCCGCGGCGCGCGGCCGCCTTCTGCTCTTTGACGCGCTCCTTCATCGCGCCTCGTTCCTCGTCCGTGAAGATCGCGGTGGTGCTCTTGGCGGACTTCTGCGTGTCCTTCATTGCCGGTTTCCTCCTCTGCGAGTCTTGATGGGGACGACCCTAACGCCAGGGAGCCGCCGCGGCAGCTTCTCCGAAACTGCTCTGTCGTGACCTGGGTCAGCCCATTCGACATTCGAGAGTCCGGAAGAAGCAATGGCTGTGGCCCGGGAGACGTCAGTGAAGTGTGCTACGCAAGTGC
>JALYSK010000084.1 GCA_030854805.1 Chloroflexota bacterium
GGTCGATGGAGTGCACATCTGCCACCTGGGTGACCTCGGCCACCTCCTCACTGAGGAGCAGGTCGCCGAGCTCGGGCCCATCGACGTGCTGCTGGTGCCGGTGGGTGGAACAACCACCGTCACCCCCGCCGAGGCGACCGAGGTGGTCTCCCAGCTGAGTCCCAAGCTGGTGATTCCGATGCACTTCGCGATCGATGGCGCGTCCGGCGACCTGATGGGTGCAGACACGTTCCTGCACGAGATGTCGGTTGAGCCGATTCGCCAGCCGAAGGCGATCGTGACGCCCGCCTCCCTCCCCGAGGAGACGCAGGTGGTCCTGCTGGAGGCTCGCGGCCGCACCGCCTGAGACTCGTGGCCTGAGCCCTCAGGGGCTGTTCGCACCCCCCAGAATACCGGTGCGTTCTGGCACCGGGCCGACCAAGCGTACTGCTCGCGAGTACCCCAGAGTATCGGTCTCCGGCCCTAAGCGGCATGCCGTTTGCTACTAGCCGACCGGTACTAAAGTCCGTATGCTGGCGACCGCCGGGGATGCGACTTCGCTCATCGGTGCAGTGCCCGGACCATCAAGGCGCCGAGGCGATATCAGAAAGGACAGGGGGTCCTGTGTACTCATCCGTTGTTCGGCCGGCGCCCACGTCACCCCTGAGGGTGATGCTGGCGAGCATGGCCATCATCGCTCTCCTCTTCTCCGCGTTTGCGCTCATCCGCCCGGCCATTGCCCGCGCGACCGACGAGCCGACCGCGAGCGACGAGGTGACGCCGACCGCCGAGGGCGGGCCCGACGTCGTCGTGCAGAAGACGGCCTCGGCCTCGCAGGTCGCTGTCAACGGCAGCTGGGACTACGCGTTCGAGGTCAGCAACAGCGGTGACGCTGGAGCGGACGGGGTCGTCCTCTTCGACAATCTCGATAACAACCTGACCGTCAACGGCTGGAACCCGTCGCAGGGGACCTGCAGCATGGCGACCGGCAACCAGATCACGTGCGATCTGGGCCAGATTGCGGCCGGCGACACGGCAAACCTCACAGTCAATGTGACCGCCGGGGTGGATGCCTGCAACCAGATCGACAACAGGGCTGATGTCTCCGCCGGCAACGAGCCTGCATCGAATACCCACAACAACCACAGCGAGCGCGTGAGCGTTAATGTTGACTGCGGCGCTGCTCAGCGCGTGGTGATCACGATCATGAAGCACGTCTGCCCGGCTGCGATTCAGACCCAGGCGCAGTTCGATGCACTGGGAAGCTTCATCAACAAAGTGCTGACCTGCCCGGTCATCACCGTTCCGGGGGACGTCGGGCCCGCGGGCGCCACTGACGCCGGCGAGAAGAGCTTCGTCTTCACAGTGACCGATCCGGATGGGGTCGTGCGTTCGATGGCGGCCGGCGAGGCTGCCTTCGTCCCTGCCCAGCTCTGCGAGGCCGCCATCGGCGACGTCGATGGCAACCCAAGCAATAACCTGTGCGTCGAAACGTCGCATTACATGTGGTCGGGCCTGAAGGAAGGCATCACCACGATCACTGAGCTCAACCCGCCGAGCGGATATCGGTATGGGGCGCTCGAGTTCACACCGCAGGATCTGCATCCCAACACGGATGCCCAGTCATTGATCTCGGCGGGGAACGGTGTAATCGTGCTCGACACGCGTCTTCCGCACCATCAGAGCGACGTGATGCTGCACGTGTACAACTTCACGTCTGGCGGCGTGCAGTCCGGCGGCGGAACGCCAAAGCCGAAACCAACTGCTACCCCACGCGGGGGAACGCAGGCCGGTGGTGGCGGGCCCAGCACTGGGCCTCTGCCCGACACGGCTCTCCCCCAGCCGGATAGCGCGCCGGTCGGCTTGCTCGCCTTCACCATGTTGGTTTCTCTGGCGAGCCTTGGTTACCTGAGTCGCCGGAGCGCGCGCGCACGCCGACGGGTCACACGCTAGGGTCCAACGACTGCACAGAGGAGGTCCGATAGGGCCTCCTCTGTCCAATGATCCAGCCCCTGGCAGAGACGGGGTAGCGGTTCGCCGCTACCCCGTTCTCTGTTGTCTCGATGGACGTGTGCGAGGGCGACCGTTCAGATGATGGCCAGCTCCCGACCCACCATGTCGAAGGCTGTGAGGCACGTTTCGAGCTCTTTGCGCGAATGCTCGGCCGTCACGATGGTGCGCACCCGGGAGCGGTCCTCGGGCACGGTCGGGAAGCCGATCCCCATCGCGAAGACGCCCTCCTCGAAGAGCCGGTCCGAGAACCGCATGGCCAATGCCCCGGCACCCACGATCACCGGCGTGATCGGGGTCTCCGACCGACCGATGTCGAACCCGAGCTTCCCGAGGCCGGCTTTGAAGAAGCGCGTGTTCTCCCAGAGGCGCTCGATCAGCTCTGGTTCGCTCTCGAGCACGTCGATGGCAGCGATGCACGCCGCCGCGACGGCCGGCGGGTGCGAGGTCGAGAAGAGGAAGGGCCGAGCCCGGTGCTCGAGGACCGTTCGCAGGGCCGCCGGACCGGCCACGTAGCCGCCGAGGACACCAATCGCCTTGCTCAGGGTTCCGACCTGCACCTGCACGCGGCCGTGCAGTCCGAAATGGTCGATCGAACCGCGCCCGTTGCGGCCCAGCACGCCCGAGGCGTGAGCATCGTCGACCAGCACGATCGCCTCCGCTTCCTCGGCGGCCTCGACGATCTCCGGCAGGCGAGCGATATCCCCGTCCATCGAGAAGACTCCGTCGGTGATGACCAGGACGGTGCGCTCCGCGCCTCCGGGCGCCGACCGGACCTCGCGCAGGGCGGTCCGCAGCGCTTCCATGTCTCCGTGCGGAAAGATTTTCCGCTCCGCCTTGGTCAGGCGAATCCCATCGATGATGCTCGCGTGATTCAGGGCGTCGGAGACGATGGTCGCGCCTTCTGGCGCCAGGATCGGGATCACCCCGGTGTTGCACGTGAAGCCCGACTGGAATGTGAGCACGGCCTCGACCCGCTTGAAGTCCGCCAGGCGTCGCTCGAGCTCCTCGTGCAGCGACATCGTGCCGGCGATCGTTCGCACCGCCCCGGATCCGGCTCCGTATTCGCGGATGGCGCTCTCCGCAGCCTCGCGCAGGCGCGGATGCGTATTCAGGCCCAGGTAGTTGTTGCTCGAGAGGGTGATCACCTCGCGGCCATCGATGATGCATCGACTCTTCTGCTCGCTCTCGATCACGCGCAGGCGTCGGTAGAGCCCCTTCGCCTTGAGCTCCTCGATCTCGGCATCGAGGAAGGCGAGCGGGTTGCGCCGGCGCGCAGCGACGGTATCGGTCATGGAAGAAGCACCACCTTTCCGGCGTGCCGGGAGGCGATCAGCTCAAATGCGCGCTCCCAATCTGCGAGGTCGAAGCGATGCGTGATGATGGGGCTGACGTCCAGAGCCCCCGAGCGGAGGAGTGCCTGGGTACGCTCCCAGGTGTCGTAGATGCGGCGACCGTAAATCCCGTACAGCCGCAGACCCTTCTGAATCACCTGTTCGGAGAGGTCGATCGTGACAGGCTCCCCGAAGATGCCCAGGAGGCTGATCCGCCCGCCCCGAGTCACCATCTCGAGAGCCTGGCGGAGGGCAGGGCCGGCGCCGCTCATCTCGAGCACGACCTCGACCCCGTCGCCATCGGTCGCGCCGCTGATCCGGCCGAGCGTCTCCGGATCGAGCGCGTCGAGCGCCAGGTCGGCGCCCATGGTGCGCGCAAGCTCGAGGCGGTATGGCTCGGGGTCGGTGGCAATCACCATGGCTGCGCCTGCAGCGCGTGCGATCCCCACTGCGCAGAGACCAATCGGCCCGCAGCCTGTGACGGCGACAGTGCGGCCCTCGATCGGCTCCACGAAGGCGGCATGCACGGCATTGCCCATCGGTTCCTGCAGCGCGACCACCGCCGGATCGAGACCATTGCTCTCGATCGCATTTGTCTCCGGAATGACGACGTATTCGGCGAAGCCGCCGTCAACGTGCGCCCCAATCACTCGCAGGTTGCGACAGAGGTGCCGGTCGCCCGCGCGGCATTGTGTGCAGGTCCAGTCGACGAGGTGGCTCTCGACGCCCACCAGGTCCCCCTCCTTCACGCGAGTCACGCCGGATCCGGTCTC
Source organism: Chloroflexota bacterium (assembly GCA_030854805.1). Next base: position 4,097 of record JALYSK010000084.1, read on the forward strand.
GACGACGGTGCCCGCAAGCTCGTGGCCCAGCACGACCGGAGGCGTCACCACGTCCTGCGCCCAGGCGTCCCACTCGTAGAGGTGGTAGTCGGTCCCGCAGATGCTGGCGGCCTCCATCTTGAGGAGCACCTCGCCCCCGCCCGGGCTTGGCACCGGCCGTCGGACCAGCTCCGCGCCGGGTGCCGGCCGTGTCTTGGCGAGGGCGCGCATGGTCCGGACGGCGGTGGCGGTCATGGAGGCCCGATTATAGGTAGCCCTCTGAGGGCGGCAAAAGCGGGCTCGATCAGGGTAGCCCCGCTGCCGCGGCGTGATCAGCGATCCGCGGCTTCTCGTCCATGACCCGGTTCTCGATGGCACCTATCCCTTCGATCTGGCAACGCATGATGTCGCCGTGCCGCAGGTAGCGCGGCGGATCCTGGAAATGGCCCACGCCGGCCGGCGTCCCGGTGGCGATGACGTCGCCCGGTTCCAGGGTGATCGTGCGCGACGCGAACGCGACGACCGTCGCCACGTCGAAGATCATCTCGGCGGTGGTGGAGTCCTGCCACGTCTCGCCGTTCACGATCGAGCCCAGCCGCAGCCGCTGTGGCTCGGGGATCTCGTCCCGCGTCACCACCGCGGGCCCCCATCGGTGCGAAGCCGTCGCTGCCCTTGGCGCGCAACCATTGCTTGTCCTCGCGCTGGAGGTCGCGCATGGTGACGTCGTTGAGGATCGTGTAGCCGAAGACGTGCTCCATCGCCTCCTCTCGACCGATCGATTTCGCCGGGTGCCCGATCACCACCGCCAGCTCGCACTCCAGGTCCAGCTTCTCCGTGGCCATCGGGCGGACCACCGTCTGCCCGGGATGCGAGACCGCGTTTGCGAACTTGCTGAACAGCATCGGATAGGCCGGCGGCTCGATCCCCTGCTCGCGGCAATGATCGAGGTAGTTGAGCCCGACACAGATGATCGTCCCAGGACGAGGCAGCGGCGCAAGCAGCGTGACGGCCGTCGGGTCGACCAGTGGTCCGGGCATGCCGGCGAGCTGGGCTCCGCGGACGAGCGCCGAGGAGAGGTCGGGGCCGACCGCGTCCGTCAGGTCGGTGATTCCCTCGGCAGCGACCCGGCCGAGACGCGGTCCTGAGCTCTCGCCGGGGAGGGCGAAGGCAACGAGCCTCACTCAGGCCTCGCTGAAGTAGGCGCGCGAGGACGGGCGTAGGAGGCCGATGATCAGCACAGCGGTGATGAGCAGGCCGACCGGCGCGAAGACCAGGTACCAGCCATTCGCGGCTGGCCGGGGCATGTCGACGAGGGCAGGAGGCAGGCCGGCGAGGATCGGCGCCGCGAGTGCGGCGATCACGATTGCGAACCGATGCGCGATCCGCTTTCGCTGCAGCGCCACGGTGATCCCGAAGAGGACGACCGCGAGCTCGAGCATCATGAAGATGCCGAGCAGAGAGAACGGGGCGCGCTCAGAGAAGTCGACGAACGCCACGATGCGCGGGAGCAGCAGGCCGGTGACCGCCAGGAGCACGAAGGCCCAGGCGAACCAGAGGCGCACCGCGAGTGGGGTGGGGGTGGGTTCGGGGGTCATCGGTCGCCGCCGATCGTAGCAGCGAGCCCCGGAGATCGCCCGCGACCGCGGCCGGAGTGTCTGGCTCGACCCGCGGCGCGCAGCGCGTCTCTCGCTTACCATGCCGTGGCGCCAACCCGGCTCACGAACTTACGAGAGGATCGCCGACGCAGACATCCAGCCTCATCCTCATCTTCCGCGGTCGAGGAATCGTGCCCGGACCCGCGCTCGTCCTCGCGCTGGGGCTGGCGGTCGCAGGGTGCTCCACGGCGAGCCCGTCGGCTTCAGCCTCGGGCGCGGCGCAGTCGACGCCTACGCCCGCCCAGTCGATCAGCCCGTCGCCGGTGCCCCCCTCGTCTCCGTCGCCCACGCCCGAGCCATCCCTTTCGATCGCGACACCGCCAGGGCAGGACGAGCGGCCGATCCGCTTCAGCGTGGCCGTGGCGGTGCCCGCCGGTGCGGGCGGCCGGATCACGGTGAAGGTCACCAACCTGTCGAGGACGCGGATCGATGAGATCGTCCTGCGCTGGCCGACCGCCGTCCGGGACGTCGTCTTCGTGCAGCCATTCCTGCCGAGCAAGGGCCGGATCGTCGACGGCGGCCCGCCGCTGCGCCAGGAGTGGACGAAATGGGTCGAAGGCCCCGGCGCCCAGGGTGAGCCGGCCGGCACCACCTCCCTCGGCTACGGGCCGATCGACGCGGGCACCACGCTGACGATTCCGCTCGAGGTGAGCCGCAAGTCGGCCGGACCGATCGCGTTCGACCTGCAGTTCCTCTCCGGAGAGAGGATCCTCTCGACGCAGGACGGGAAGCCCGCCGAGACGCGGCCCAAGGTTCCCTGATGGATGCCATCCTGCCGGCCTTCAGCGACTCGGATCCGGAGCTCCATCGCCGGCTGGGCGAAGCGATCGACCCCGACCGCAAGGTGCTCGCCGCCCTCGAGCGAATCGTGCCCCTCTCCGGCAAACGCATCGCAGACGTCGGCACCGGGATCGGGCACTATCCCATGCTTCTGGCGCGCCGCACGGGGCGGACGTACGGCATCGAGTCCGATCCTGTCCTGCTCGCGGAGGCTCGCCGCCGGGCGAGCCAGTCGCACCAGCCGAATCTGCGCATCGTCGAAGGCGAGCCGACCGCGCTGCCGCTTCGCAACGCGGCGGTCGACATCGTCCTCTCGGGCGGCATCGAACCGGACGACCGCTGTCTGCCGGCCATCGCGGAGGCCCTGCGCGTGCTGCGCCGCGGTGGCCGCCTGGTCGTGATCGGCTACTACGGCCGCGACGACGTCGCCGCACTCCTGGAGCCGGAGGTCGTGGCCCACGCCCTTGAGGCGACGCAGCGGCGAGTCGGCTGGTGGATCGCGCACGGATTCAAGATCAAGGTCGTGCACAGCCGGCTCGACCTTCACGACGAGACGACCGCGCACGAGCTGCTGCCCCGGCTGTACGGTCAGCGGGGAGAGGCCTACCTGATGGGGCCGCACCGTCCGAGCCTGGAGCTGAAGCTGGGCTTGTATCACCTGGCGAAAGCCTGAGATCGACTGATAGACCGATTCCGCCCTGAATGGCCCTCGTCACGACGGAATCCGCACAAAAATGAACCTTGCGGGCGCGAATCGCGGCACCTATCATGCAGCACGTCGGAGGCCAGGCTCTTCTCCCCCCGGAGCCTGGCCTTTGGCTTTGTCCGGCGGGCGCGCGGCTACCTCCCCCGTCCTGCCGGGAGAGCGGCGGGTGCGATAATCGTCCTCCCCAGACGATGCGATGAGGCGCCACGGATGGCAACCACCACCCCCCGAATGAAGATCACCTACGCCACGCTCTCAGCGGAGAACGAGGAGCTGCAGTCTGCCTTTGACGCGGCGCTCGGGAAGGCACGTCGGGAGCTCGGTCGGTCCTATCCGATGCTGATCGGTGGTGAGGAGCGTCGCGGCCGCAAGGAGTTCGAGGACCACTCGCCCATCGACCGGAGCATGGTGGTCAGCCGCTTTCCGGTGGGCACGCGCGAAGACGTGCGTGACGCGGTCGCCGCCGCGCAGGCGGCATACCCGGCATGGCGCGACCTCGGCTGGCGCAAGCGGATCGAGATCATGCGCCGCGCCGCGGAGATCATCAGCGAACGGCAGTTCGACTACGCCGCCCTGATGACCCTGGAGGTTGGCAAGAACCGACTCGAGTCGCTCGGTGACGTGGAGGAGACGGCCGATCTGCTGCGCTACTACAGCGACGAGATGGAGCGCAACGAAGGCTTCGTGCGGCCGATGGGTTCGCTCTCCGATGCCGAGCACACCCGCAGCGTGCTGAAGCCCCATGGAGTCTGGGCCGTGATCAGCCCCTTCAACTTCCCAATGGCGCTGGCCGGCGGCCCGAGCGCCGGCGCGCTGATCGCGGGCAACACCGTGGTGCTCAAGCCCTCGAGTGACGCACCGCTGATGGGCTGGAAGTTCGGCGAGGCGCTGCGCGAGGCCGGACTCCCCGACGGGGCCTTCAACTTCGTGACCGGCCCAGGTGAGACGGTTGGCGCCGAGCTGGAGGAGAACCCGGGCCTGGGCGGCATGGTATTCACCGGCAGCTTCGAGGTGGGTATGAAGCTCTACAAGGGCTTCACACGCGACTACCCGAGGCCGATCATCGCCGAGATGGGAGGGAAGAACCCCGCCATCGTGACCGCCAACGCGGATCTCGACCTGGCCGCGGAGGGGGTCATGCGCTCCGCCTTCGGCTTCGACGGCCAGAAGTGCTCGGCAAATTCGCGGGTGTACGTCGATCGCGATGTGAGCCATGAGTTCGTCGCCAAGCTCGTCGAGCTGACGCGGAAGATCGCGGTCGGCGATCCCACCAAGCGCCAGAACTGGATGGGTCCGGTCATCAACGAAGGGGCGCTGCAGAAGTTCAACGACGCGGTCGCGGAGGCCCGACGCGATGGGGGCACCATCGCAATCGGGGGCGAGGTCCTGCAGGGTGAGGAAACCAGCCGCGGCTATTTTCCCGCCCCCACCGTCATCACTGGCCTCCCGATCCACCACCGCCTTTTTCACGATGAGCTCTTTGTGCCGCTGCTGGTGGTGGGCGAGGTTGCGTCCCTCGACGAGGCGCTGCGGCTCTCGAACGAAACCGAATATGGCCTCACCGCCGGTATCTTCAGCCGCGACCAGGGTGAGATTCGACGCTTCCTGGACGTCATCCAGGCGGGCGTGGTGTACGTCAACCGGCGCGCCGGTGCGACGACCGGCGCCTGGCCCGGCGTGCAGTCCTTTGGAGGCTGGAAGGGTTCCGGGTCATCGGGTAAGAGCGGTCTCGGGCCGTACTATGTTCAGCAGTTCCTGCGCGAGCAGTCTCAGACGGTGATCGGCGAGGAGCCTCCCGCCACGTGATTCGGCACACGCCCCGGGTCGACGAGGCGGTCGTCGAGCCGTCCGGCTGGTTCAGCGTTGAGCTGCGCTACGCCTATCTGGTTGGCGAGCCGGCTGCCGCGACCCTGGTCGAGGACCGCGTGATCCTGGTGCAGGCCGCCGACGAGGAGGGTGCGCTCGGCCACGCCGTCGAGCGGGCTCCCGACTACGAGGACGAGTTCGAGACCGAGGAGGGAGGATCGGGCGTGATCCGGTTCCAGGGCATCGTCGCCATCAAGGAGCTGGACGACGGCCCGCAGAATGGGACGGAGGTCTGGCACGAGTTCATGTCTCCGGAGCCGGGCCTCGCCACGGACGACGACGGTGATCCGTTGCCACCTGTCTGGCCGCAGGAGATGGCCTTCCCCCGCGCCACCGACGACTGAGGCGAGCTCCCCCGCGAGATGAGCCTGCGCGTCGCCGCTTATCGCGCCCTTCGACCGCTGCTCTTCGCGACCGACCCCGAGGCAATCCACCATTTCACCCTGGGTGCGTTGCGCTCCGCGCCGGACTGGCTCCTCCGCCTCGCGTCGGGGGTAGGACGACCCGACATGGCGCCCGTGGATCTGATGGGCCTCCATTTCCGCAACCCGATCGGGCTCGCCGCCGGGTTCGACAAGGACGCGCTGGCGCTGCGCGGCTGGGCGGCGCTCGGCTTCGGATTCGTCGAGGTCGGGACGGTGACGCGCCGCGCCCAGCCGGGCAATCCCAGGCCTCGTCTCTACCGGCTCCGGCAGGATGAGGCACTCATCAACCGAATGGGCTTCAACAACGATGGTGCCATTGCGCTCGCGTCGCGGGTGGCCGCGGCACGGCCTCGCCTGCCGAAGGGCTTCGTCATCGGCGTCAACATCGGTCGCAACCGAGAAACGCCCGACGGGCAGGCGCAAGACGACTACCTGGCCGCCCATCGCGCGGTTGCACCTGTGGCCGACTACGTGGTGATCAACGTCAGCTCGCCGAACACGCCAGGGCTGCGAGACCTGCAGGAGCCGACGCGGCTGCTCGAGCTGGTTGGCGCCCTCGCCGCGGAGGCGCCAGGCCGGCCGCTGGTGGTCAAGCTTGCCCCGGACCTGGAGCCGGACCTCTTCGATACGCTCGTGCCTGCGCTGGCGGAGTCTCCGGCACGCGGTCTGATCCTTGCCAATACCACCCTGTCTCGGCCAGCCCTGCGCTCAGGCGTCGAAGAGGCCGGCGGGCTCTCGGGGGCACCGCTGCTGCCGCGAACACTCGAGATGGTCGCAAGGGCGCGAGAGCTGGCCGGCGATCGGCTGGCCATCTTCGCGTCGGGTGGCATCGGTGCGGGTGTGCGGATCCCCGGAGCGGACCTGGTGCAGGTCTGGACCGCGCTGGTATACCAGGGGCCAGGCCTCATCGGAGAGCTGGTCCGCTCCAGGCCCTAGGAGCCGATCCGGCCGGCCCTCCTGTTAGGATGGGCCGGTCTAGCCAGAGGCGCGGGCAGGACGCGCCGCTCCGTTTCGGAGTGCTTGGTCCATGACCACTCTCGAAGAGTCCGCCGCGGCTGCTGCTGCCCCGCGCATTCTCACCGAGCTGCCCGGCCCTCGTGCACGCGCCCTGATCGCCCGCGACCACGCGGTCGCCAGCCCCAGCCTGACCCGTGCCTATCCACTCGTCGCCGAGTCCGGCTCCGGCTATTTCGTGACCGATGTCGACGGTAACCGCTTCCTCGATTTCGCGGCCGGGATCGCGGTCGCGAGCACCGGCCACAGCCATCCGGCGGTGGTGGCGGCGATCAAGGAGCAGGCCGACCGCCTGATCCACATCGCGGCGACCGATTTCTACGAGCCGCGCTACACCGAGTTCATGGAGCGGCTGGCGGCGATCGCACCCTTCGAGGAGAAGGCCCGCGTCTTTCTCACCAACTCGGGGACCGAGGCCGTCGAGGGCGCCATCAAGCTCGCCCGCCACCACACCCACCGAGCCGGGATCATCGCCTTCGAGGGCGGGTTCCATGGCCGCACCATGGGCGCGCTCTCTCTCACCAGCTCGAAGCTGAAGCAGCGAGCGGGCTTCGGTCCGCTCCTCCCCATGGTCCATCACGCGCCATTCCCGCATGTCCGCGCCTGGCGCGAGGAGAGTGGTGGAGACGGCAGCGCCGAGCTCGCGGTGCTCCGTACCAGCATCCTCGGACGTTTGATCGCGCCGTCCGACGTCGCCGCCATTGTGATCGAGCCGATCCAGGGCGAGGGAGGCTATTTCCCGGCACCCGCATCCTTTCTGGCTGGCCTGCGCCAGATCTGCGACCAGCATGGGATCCTGCTGATCGTCGACGAGATTCAATCGGGGATGGGTCGCACCGGACGCTGGTGGGCGATCGAGCACGCCGGCATCGAGCCGGACATCGTGACCAGCGCCAAGGGGATCGCCAGCGGCATGCCGCTTGGCGCCTTCATCGCGCGCGAGTCGCTCTGGACCTGGCCGTCGGGCGCGCACGGCTCGACCTTCGCCGGGAACCCGGTCTGCGTGGCGGCTGGTCTCGCCACGCTCGACCTGATCGAGTCAGACCTGATGGCGAACGCCGCGGCCATGGGTGACCGACTGCGCGACGGGCTGGAGCAGGTGGCCGCAGGCTCACGCTCGGTCCGCGACGTCCGCGGCGAAGGGCTCATGCTGGGGGTCGAGTTCGGCAGCCACGACGCGGCCAACGCGGTCCAGCAGGCTGCCTTCGAGCGTGGTCTGCTGACCCTCGAATGCGGCCAGGCGTCACTGCGATTCAGCCCACCGCTGATCGTCGATGGCGCGGCGGTGGACACAGCGGTTCGGATCTTCGCCGAGGCGCTCCCCGCGGCGCGCGAACCGGAGCCCGGCGTGCCGGTCAGCGGAGGCTGAGCCCGGCGCGCTAGTTCAGCAGGTCGGAGAGCGAGGTCAGCGTGAACCCGCGGTCGCGAAGCCCGGGGACCATGATCTGAAGCGCGTCCAGGGTCTCGTAGCCTCCAATGTGCATCAGCACATTCGAGCCGTCCTGCGCCTGGGTGACCACCTTCGAGGCGATCTGTTCGGCGCTGGGGCCCCCATCGCTGGCCGGCTTCCAGTCGATCGTGTCGATATCCCACATGAAGGCCTTCGTGTAGCCCACCGACGCGGCGGCATCGAGCACCGCGGGGTTGACCGATCCGTACGGTGGCCGCCAGTAGGGCTGCGGGTTCTGGCGGGTGCCGGCCTGCAGGATGGCGGCCGCATCGGTCAGCTCCTGACGAATGAAGTCGGCGGTCGGCGCACCGCCGGCACACGGGGCGGTGGTGGGCGATCCTGCCCCGCCGCTGACGAGGTCGCAGTGATGCATCGTGTGGTTGCCGATCTCGAACAGCTCGGGATGCGCTCGAACCACGGCCAGCACCTGCTGGCCGACAGCCGTCTGGCTCATGGCACCCGTTGGGAAGAGGGTGGCGCAGACCCCGTTCTCGACCAGGAAGCGCATGATCGCAAGGGCCGGCTCGAGCCGGCCGCCCATGTCGAAGGTGAGCGCGAGGTTGTGGCCGGCATTCGGGACGGCGTAGAACGTCTGCATGCTGCCGGCGGCGACCCGATTGCCGGCCCGGCATCCCGCGACCGGCGGCGGTGGGGTGGGTTGCCCCGGCGTGGGCTGCGTAGCGACATTCGGGGGACTTGCCGCCTGGCTTGGTGTCGTCGTGGCCAATGGCTCCCCACTGGGCGCGGCGCTGGCTGAGCTCGTCGCGACCGGCGCAGATGACGGTTCTGCGCAGGCCGTGAGGAAGAGCAGCGCGAGCAGGACGCCAGCGCCAAAGCGCGGCGGATGCATCGGCCTAGTTGGGGTGGTAGGTGAGGTCCGCGCTGGCGATCGGCGGCATGGCGCCCTCCGCCAGGAGTCGCGACTCGCGGCGCAGGAGGTCAAGCTCGGCGCGGAGTCGGCTCACCGCGTCGGGAAGCTCCAGCAGCTGCTGCTTGCGATTGAGCTCGATCTGCAGCACACCTCCGACCGCATAGCTGGCTGCCAGCGGGTCGTCGGGAAGCCGGATTGGCTTGAGGACCTCGTCGAGGGAAGCGGCCACGTCGCTGATCTCCTGGGATTCGTGGCCTACAGACGCCGCGGCCGCCACGAAACGTTTCACCGCCTCCATGTAGGCGTCGAGGGCGCGCTGCACGACAGGCAAGAGCGTCAGCGCCTCGTGGCTGCCGTCCAGCTCCTCCAGCGCTGTTGCGTCGACGAGCGCGTATTCACCGCTCCGATCCACGCGGCCCAAACGCGCGCGGCCGACGCCGACGGTGAGCAGGATGTAGCCGCCATCGGCCAGCTGCTCAGCGGTCCGAACCTCGCAGATCGTGCCGATTGGCTGCGTCCGCGTCTCGCCTTCTCCCGCCTCCTGGCCCGAGGTGATCATGCTCACCACGAACCGGCCTTCGTACGGGCTGCCTTCGGCCAGGATGTCGCGCGTCATGGCCCGGTAGCGCGGCTCGAAGATCTGCAGCGGCAGAGGCAGGTGCGGGAAGAGAACGACGTGGAGCGGAAAATACGGAAGCTGCACGCTCATGATGCTGGCACGCATCGGCGCATCGCGCAAAGGGTCGCCATCGGCCTTGGCCTTAGCCTTAGCCGTCCTGGTCGACGAAGGTCGTGTCGATCTGGGCGCGCTGCAGCTTGCCCGAGTAGTCGATGTACACGCTCTTCCACTCGCTGAAGAATTCGAGCGCGGCCTGGCCCACCTCACGGTGCCCGTTGCCGGTCGCCTTGGTGCCGCCGAACGGCAGGTGCGCCTCGGCGCCGATGGTGCCGTGGTTCACGTACCCGAGCCCGGTTTCGAAGTCGCGGATGCTGCGGAA
>JALYSK010000103.1 GCA_030854805.1 Chloroflexota bacterium
GATGCCGGCGACCAGCGAGGTCAGCAGTGCATCGCGCACGCCGGGGTTGGCGATCGCACGTTCCCACCATTCCAAAGTGAGCCCGGGGATCGGCCAGGAGGCAACGATGTTTCGGTTGAATGCGTAGACGATGACCAGGACGAGCGGGAAGTAGATGAACACGAGGATGGCGCCGGTCACCACGCGCAGGCCCGCGCGCCCCATCACAGCGCCTCGAACGCGCCCAGTCGGCGGGCGACGAGCAGGTAGACGACCATCACCAGCACCGGGACGGTGGCGAAGGCGGCCGCGAATGGCAGATCGCCCGAGCCGCCGACGTTGGCGAAGATCACGTTGCCGATGAACTGCGTGCTGGAGACCAGCTGTGGCGCGATGTAGTCACCCATCGTCAGGCTGAAGGTGAAGATGGAGCCCGCCACCACCGCCGGCAGGACGAGCGGCAGGATCACGCGCCTGAAGGTCGAGCCCGGCCGCGCGCCGAGATCGCTCGAGGCCTCGATCAGCGACTGCGGGATCCGCTGCAGCCCTGCATAGATGGGCAGGATCATGTACGGCAGCCAGAGATAGCTGAAGACGAGCCAGGTGGCGACGTCGCCGAATCCCGGGCCGCGCAACCCGAGCGGCTCGAGCGCCCAGTTGAGGATGCCGTCCTGGGCCAGGATGATCCGCCACGCATAGACCTTCGCCAGGTAGCTGGCCCAGAGCGGCATCAGGATCGCCACCACCATCAGGTTGCGGGTGCGGGCGCTGGCAACGCGGGCCATGAAGTACGCCACGGGAAAGGCCAGGACCGCGGTCGTTATGGTCACCGCTGCAGCGATCCCCAGGGTCCGCAGCGTGATCGTGCGGTACACCTCCGTCGAGAGGAGCCTCTCGAAGTTCCCGAAGCCGGGGTCGGGAATGACGCGAGAGGTGAATGAGTCGATCCGGAAGAAGGCGTTCGCGAACAGGATCGCGAGCGAGCCGAGATAAGCGACCAGGAGCCACGAGAGCGGCAATGCCAGCAGCAGGGCCAGAGCCACACGCGGCCGTCGATAGAGAGCGACCGCCAGCCGGCGCGGCACAGAGTCCCGGACGTCGGCCGTGGTCGCGCTCACGCGTCGTTGGTCGGGCTGGGGCAAGGCTGCGCCCCAGCGATCGCGGTGACCGCTGGGGCGCGGGGCTCAGCCAAGGGTCAACCCTTGATCTCTGTCCAGGCCTGGATCCACTTGTCGAAGCCGATGCAGATATCGCCGCGACCATCGAGACACGCCTTGGTCGGTGTCGTCCAGTAGTAGACGTCCTTCCAGTTGGTCTCGGCCGCGTCGAAGATTGTGCAGTGGTTCTTGTCAGCCGTCAGGTCGCACGACTTCTGGTTGGCGGGCGCCTCACCGAACCACTCGGCGACCTGCGCGTTCACCGACGGCGAGACGATGTGGTTCAGCCACTTGTACGCGCAGTTCAGGTGCTTGGTCTTCGAGTTGATCATCCAGGTGTCGGACCAGCCGGTGGCTCCCTCCTTCGGCTTGATCGCCTTCACTGGGGCGGGCGGGGCCTGGGCCTGGAGCAGGTTGGCGATGATCTGCCAAGAGGTGCCAACGACCGAGTTGCCGTTGGTGAACGCCTCGATCTCCTTGGTGTAGTCGCTCCAGTACTCACCGATCAGGGGCCGCTGCTTCTTCATGAGCGCCACCGAGGCGTCGAACTGCGCCTGGTCGAGGGCATACGGGTTGGTGATCTTCAGGTCGGGCTGAGTCGCCATCAGGTAGACCGCCGCATCCGCGATGTAGATGGGCGCGTCATACGCGGTGACCTTGCCCTTGTACGGCGAGTTCTCGTCGAAGACCACGCCCCAGGAGTCCGGGGCCGGGGTCACGTCGTCGGTTCGCCACATCAGCAGGTTCGCGCCCCGCCCGTGCGCGATGCCGTAGTGGACGCCGCCAACCGTGTTCCATGGCTTGTCCTTCAGCGACGGGAAGATATCCGCGTAGTTCGGGATGAGGTCGGTGTTGACCGGCTGCACGTTGCCGCCCGCCACGAGGCGCAGGCTGGCATCGCCCGATGCCGAGATCACGTCGTACGTCGCACCTGCTCCCGATGTGAAGAGCTGATATGCCTCGTCAGAGGTGCCGAAGGTGGTGACGTCCACCTGGCAGCCGGTCGCCTTCTCGAACGGCTGCACCCAATCGACGTCCGGCTGGGTCGAGCCGTCTTCCGCGTAACCGGGCCAGGCCAGCACAGTCAGCGCGCCTTCTCCCTCGCCAACCGAACTGGGCAGGCTCGCCGATGGGCTCGCACTGGTTCCGGTGCCTCCGCACGCGGCCAGGACCAGGGCGGTGATGGCCATGAGCGTTGAGATCCGCAGCTTGATCACAGAGTCCTCCGTTCCTCCATCCCCCGCCCGCTTACCTCATTCCCGCGCTAGCGGGAGCATGTGCTTCCGCCGCCAGATCAGCCGAACAGATCGGCCGCTGGCCGCGTGCGCCTCCAAGGAAGAGGCATCGAGGTTCTGTTGGGTGACGACCAGCTCGCCGCCCGCATCCAGCGCAACGATGTACCGCGTGTCCGCGCCGAGGTAGACGACATCGCGCACGGTACCCGATGCGGACAGCTCGTCGCCGGCCGTCTGCTCACCCTCGGCGGCGAAGCGGATCTTCTCTGGGCGCACGGTGTAGGTCCCCTCCGCCCCGCCGATGGTCCGCGCCGCCTCCCCGCTCAACAGGTTCGATGTACCGACGAAGCCCGCAACGAACGGCGTGCCCGGGCGCTCATACACCGCGGCCGGCGAACCGACCTGCTCGATCCGCCCCGCATTGAAGACCGCGAGCCGGTCGCTCATCGTGAGCGCCTCCTCCTGGTCGTGGGTGACGTAGATGAATGTGATCCCAACCTGCTGCTGGATCGCCTTCAGCTCGATCTGCATCTCCTCGCGGAGCTTCAGGTCGAGCGCCCCAAGCGGCTCGTCGAGGAGCAGGACGCGGGGACGGTTGATGAGCGCCCGTGCAAGCGCCACGCGCTGCCGCTGACCACCCGACAGCTGGGCGGGCCGACGATCCTCGAAGGCGCTCAGGCGGACCATGCGCAGCGCCGCGCCGACGCGTTCGCGCCGCTCGGAACGTGCCACGCGCCGCACCGTGAGGGCATAGGCCACGTTGTCGCCAACGCTCATGTGCGGAAAGAGGGCGTAATCCTGGAAGACGGTGTTGACGTCCCGGTCGAAGGGAGGGATGTCGGTGACGTCCCGGCCGTGCAGGAGAATCCGGCCGACGGTTGGCCTCTCGAAGCCCGCGATCATGCGCAACGTGGTCGTCTTCCCCGATCCCGACGGCCCCAGCATGCTGAAGAACTCGCCATCCGCGATCTGGAGGTCGATTCCTGCCACGGCCTCGACCTCACCGAAGCGCTTCTGGAGCGCCTCGAGCTGCACGGCCGGAGGGCTCCCCGGCTCATGTCGGGCAGCCGCCTCTCCCGAAGGTGCGCGCTGCACTGACGATGACCGGAACGATTCGACTGCCACGCGCACCTCGATCCCGCCTGTCGCCCTCCCATTGATGGATCCGGGTGGCTCGGAGGCGGGCGCTCGGGATTGCGGAACTCTGCGGTTCGCCTCGCTCGGATGTCAAGCCTGCGGCCGGCGGGCTGCCTCCACGGGAGTCGCGGCCGCCAGTAAGCGGCCGGTAAGCGCCCGGTAAGGGGCACTCGCGTCTCCTTGCGGTTCGCCGCGGGTCGACCCATTCGGGTCGACAGGATGCGGCGCGCTCGAGGAGGTGCCCCGTGTCCCCTCATCTCCCTCGCCTGCGGCTGCTCGTCGCCTCGCTTGCGGCGTTCGGCGCCCAGTTCGTGCTGGTTGGGGCGGCCGTGGCCTGCTCGGGGGGCGGTCCCTGGCCATACCGCTGATCGCGCGGCGGACTATGATGCTTCGGCCCGCCCGACCTCGTTCTGGAGCCACCCCAGCCGCCCATGACCTGGGATCGCGTCGCCGTCGTTGAAGCAAGCCTCGACGCGTACCTCGAGGGCGCCATCGCGTCGAGCGCACCGATCAGACGCGAGGACCCCCTCCGACCGGGCGCCCGTCTCACCGCCCGCAAGGCTGTCGAGCTGTTCGAGGACCAGGTTCTGTCGCGCCAGCTGGACGTGGCCGCGCGCGAGCTGAAGATGACGAACCGCAGTTTCTACACGATCGGCTCGGCGGGCCACGAGCAGAACGCGGTTGTTGGCGCGCAGCTCCGGATCAACGATCCCGCGTTCCTCCATTACCGCTCGGGCGGATTCATGATGTCGCGCGCCCGGCAACTGGCGGGCAGCACCCCGGCCTTCGACACGCTGCTCGGCATCGTCGCCTCCTCTGAGGATCCGATCGCCCAGGGTCGCCACAAAGTGTGGGGGAGTCGTGCGCTCTGGGTGCCACCCCAGACGAGCACGATCGCCAGCCATCTCCCCAAGGCGGTGGGACTGGCCTTCAGCCTCGCCCGCGCGCGCCGCATCGGCGCAGAGACAGGGCTGCCGGCGGATGCGATCGTGCTCTGCTCATTCGGCGACGCCAGCGCCAATCACGCGACGGCGCTCGCCGCCATCAACACCGCGCGCTATGCAGCACGAATCGGACTGCCGATGCCGATCCTCTTCCTCTGCGAGGACAACGGGGGCGGGATCAGCGTCCCAACACCCACCGGCTGGATCGCCGAGACGTTCGGCTCGCAGCCGCATCTCAGCTATGCCCGCGCCGACGGAGCGGTCGACGAGATCTGGGAGTCGGTCGCCAACGCCATTCACATGGTGCGCGGAACGCGCCAACCCCTCTTCCTGCACATGCCAACGGTCCGGCTGTGGGGCCACGCCGGCAGCGATGCGGAGCAGACGTATCGCTCACTGGCGGAGATCGAGGAGGTCGAGGCGGCCGATCCTCTGCTTGCGAACGCGGCGCGGCTCATCGATACCGGCGCCGCAACGCCCGACCAGCTGCGCGAGATCGTGTGCGACACGCGCGAGCGGGTGGCCGCGGCCGGGGGTGAGGCGGCGCGGCGCCCACGGCTGGCGACGACTGCCGCGGTCATCGCCCCAATGGCGCCCTACCACCCCGATCGCGTCGCGACCCGGGCGGCCGAATCGACCCTCGACCATCGGGCTCGACGCGGGCTGTTCGGCGGCACCCTGCCAGAGGAGAGCGGCGCGCCGACCGCTCGGACGCTGGCCGGCTGCATCAACGCTGCCCTGACCGACGAGATGGCGCGCCGGCCCGAGCTGATCGTGTTCGGCCAGGATGTGGGCCGCAAGGGCGGCGTCTACAACGTGACAAACGGCCTCCAGCGCCGCTTCGGCGCGGCTCGCGTCTTCGATACGCTGCTGGACGAGACGTCGATCCTTGGGATCGCGCAGGGTGCCGGTCACCTCGGGCTGCTTCCGCTGCCCGAGATCCAGTACCTCGCCTACCTGCACAACGCGCTCGATCAGCTTCGGGGTGAGGCGGCGTCGCTCCAGTTCTTCAGCAACGATCAGTTTCGAAACCCGATGGTGGTTCGGGTCCCGGGCCTCGCCTATCAGAGAGGCTTTGGAGGCCACTTCCATAACGACAACTCGATCGGCGCACTGCGTGATATCCCGGGTCTCGTGATCGCCTGTCCGTCGCGGGGCGACGACGCGGCCCGGATGCTGCGCGGAGCGATTGCCATGGCCCAGGAGGACGGCCGCGTGGTCGTCTTTTTGGAGCCGATCGCCCTCTACCACGAGAAGGACCTCGAGGCCGATGGTGACGGCGGCTGGCTCACCCCTTACCCGCCCCCTCCTGATGTGCTCCTGCCCGGCG
Source organism: Chloroflexota bacterium (assembly GCA_030854805.1). Next base: position 5,783 of record JALYSK010000103.1, read on the forward strand.
AGCTCGGGCTGTACGAGACCGATGGCGGCGAGCCGCAGCTTCTGATCGTCAGCTATGCCAACGGGCTTCGCCTCTCGCTGCAGGCGGCGCAGCGGCTTCGGGCTCAGCAGGGCGTGGCGACCAGGGTGGTCGATCTGCGCTGGCTCAACCCGATCGCGTTCGATGAGCTGCGCGCCCACGCGAAGGAGGTCGGCAACGTCCTCGTCGTCGACGAATGCCGCCGCACCGGCGCCGGGATCGCAGACGCCATCGTCGCCGACCTCGCGGAGCACGAGTTCGCGGGTCGCCTGGCAAGCGTTCGGGCGGTCGACAGCTTCGTTCCACTCGGCACCGCCACGTCGGCGGTCCTGGTCGGCACCGAACAGATCGTCGCCAGCGCGATGCAGCTGCTGGGCCAGGCAATCCCGGTATGACCCGCGTCGTGCTCGCCTGTCCCGGACGCGGTGCCTACGGGCCGGGTTCGCTCGGCTCGCTGCCACGGGGACACGTCTGGCTGGATACGGCGGAGGAGCTTCGCGCAGGGCTCGCCCTCCCCTCCCTGGCCGAGCTGGACGCCGCGGGGGGCTTCGATCCGGTCGAGCACCTGCGACCGGCCAATGCCGCCCCACTCACCTATCTCGTGACGCTGCTCGATGCGACGCGGGCCGCGGAGGACCACAAGGTGGTCGCGGTGGCTGGCAACTCGCTCGGCTGGCAGAGCGCGCTGGGGGTAGCCGGTGCGCTTTCCTTCGAGGACGGGTTCCGGCTCGTCCAACAGCTCGCCCTGTTGAGCGAGCAGGCACTCCCCAGCGGTGAGCCCGGCGGCCAGGTGATCTATCCACTCACCGATGCGGCCTGGCGTCCCGACCCGGCTCTCCAGTCAGCGGTCAAGGTGGCCTTGTCGCAGGCGAACAGCGACGCGCACGCCTCGATCGAGCTCGGCGGCTACATCATGCTGGCGGGGACGGAGACCGGCGTCGGGAAGCTGCTCGCCTCGCTGCCCAAGGTCCGGGTCGGTGAGCAGGTCTACCCGCTGCGCTCCGCGCTCGCCAGCCCTCCACACACCCCGCTCGCCGGCCATCTCGCTTCGGCGGCTCGTCAGCTGCTCGACGACCTCGACTGGCGTGCACCTGCAACGACATTGATCGACGGGCGCGGCGCGCGCTGGACGCCGTGGTCGACCGATCCCGCGGCACTGGCGGACTACACCCTCGGCGAGCAGATGACGGCGCCGTATCGGTTCGCGACCAGCATCAGGGTCGCCCTGCGCGAGTACGCGCCGGACCTGGTCCTGCTGCCGGGCCCGGGTAACACGCTCGGGGCGATCTGCGGCCAGATCGTCGTGGGCGAGGGCTATCGCGGAATCCGCAGCCGGTCTGCGTTCGAGGCGGCACAGTCGGGTCGCCGTCCGGTCGTGGTCTCGATGCGGCCGCGCTGACGTGCCAAGCGTCGTCCTCGACATTCCGGTCGGCCTCGACCTGCGACGCACGCTCGCGCCGCTGGCACACGGCAGCGGCGATCCGACCATCCGCTTCGCGGCCGACGGGACCTGGCGTGCGACACGCACCGACAGCGGCTCAGCGACGCTGCACCTGATCGCCGCCACCGGCAAGGTGACAGCCGAGGCGTGGGGCGCCGGCGCGGACGACCTGCTGGCACAGCTTCCCGCCCTTCTCGGCCTCGAGGACGACCCGCAGCAGCTGGTGCCGCGCCACCCGGTTGTGCGCGAGCTGGCGCGAAGGTTCGCTGGCGTGCGCCTGCCACGCACGCGGCGCCGTTTCGAGGCGCTGCTGCCCGCGATCATCGAGCAGAAGGTGACCGGCGTCGAGGCCCGTCGGGCGTACCGCGAGCTGATCCGCCGTTATGGCGAGACGGCGCCGGGTCCGGCCCACCTCCGTCTCCCCCCGGAGCCGGTCACACTGGCGGGGCTGCCTTACCACTCCTACCACCCGCTCGGCCTCGAACGACGTCGAGCGGACGTGATCCGGCATGCCGCGGCGCTCGCCCCACGCCTGGAGGCGGCCGAATCGAATGACGCTCGACGGCTCCTGGCGGCGATCCCGGGCATCGGTCCGTGGACGATCGCCGAAGTGCTTCGCGTGGCGGACGGTGACCCCGACGCGATCAGCGTCGGCGACTTTCACCTCCCCCACCTCGTCGGCTGGGCGCTTGCCCGCGAGCCGCGAGCCGACGATCGGCGGATGCTGGAGCTGCTGGAGCCGTATCGCGGCCAACGCGCCAGGGTGCAGCGGCTGCTGGAGCTCTCGGGGGTCGCGGCCCCGCGCCGCGGGCCGCGGATGGCTCCGCGGCACATCGCTTCTCAGTAGGGCGCTGGTCCCCTTCGCGGGGGCCGTACACGCTCCCTATTGCGACCTAATCTCATTTGAGGTAGGGTCGCCCCATGAAGACGCCCCACGCGATGTCACGGGCCCTGAGCGGTGCCGGACTGCGCATGACCGGTCCCCGACGCGCGGTCGCCCAGCTGCTCACGGAGCGCCAGGGGCGGTTCACCGCGGAGGAGCTGCTGGCCGAGTCTCGCAGCCGCGGTCTCGGCATCGGCCGCGCTACGATCTTTCGCTCGCTCGAGCTCCTTGGTCGGCTGAACCTCCTCGAGCGGATCGACCTGCCCTCGGGCGAGCATGCGTACCTCGTGTGCGAGCCCGAACACCATCACCACGTCATCTGCTCGCGATGCGGCAGGGCCGAGACGTTCGCAATGGAGGACCGTGGACTTCCCGAGCGGTTGGAGCAGGTCGGTCGGGCCACGGGCTACCGCATTGACGCCCATCGGCTGGAGGTCTACGGACTCTGTCCAGACTGCCTGGCGAAGGTGCATCCGACAGGCGGCGACGCCTGATGCCTCATCGGAGAGTCGACCGCCTCGCGCTCCTCCTCCTTGTCGTGGCGGTCATTGGTTGCCAGCCCGCGCCGACGAATTCCTCCGGGCTCGTTCGGGTCGTCACCACCACCACGGTCTTCGCCGACATGGTGGCGAGCGTGGGAGGCGATCTGGTCGAGGTCACGAGCCTGGTCCCAAAGAATGCAGACGTGCATACCTTCGAGCCGAAGCCGGCCGATATCCGCGCCGTCGCCCAGGCGGACCTGCTGGTCATGAATGGGCTGGGTCTCGACGACTGGCTCGAGAAGACGATGGCGAACGCAAGCAAGAGAGGAACCGCGTTGGCGAAGCTCGGCGTCGACCTGGGCGTGCCACTCTTGCCGGGAGAAGAGCCGGGGACGCAGAACCCGCACCTTTGGCTCGACGTGAAGTACGCCAAGCAGTACGTGGATCGGATCGTCGTCGCGCTGCAGGCCGCCGACGTCACGCACTCGGATCAGTACCAGCGCCAGGGCGCTGCCTATCGGGTTCGGCTCGATGAACTCGACCGCTGGGTCCGCGATCAGATCGCCTCGATCCCGGCACCCAACCGCAAGATCGTCACGTTCCACGACGCGTTTCCCTACTATGCGCGCGAGTACGGGATCACGATCGTGGGGGTTGCCGTTCAGGCGCCGGGTCAGGATCCCAGCGCCGGCGATACGGCAGCGCTGGTGAAGGCGATCCGGGCGGCAGGAGTGAAGGCGATCTTCAGCGAGGCCCAGTTCCCGGCAAAGCTGGTCGAGCAGCTGGCGGGTGAGACCGGCACCAAAGTGGTGGCCGACCTCTACGACGACTCGATCGGCGATCCGCCGGTGACGACCTATGAAGCCATCGTGCGCTGGGACACGCAGCAGCTGGTGGACGCGCTCCGGTGAAGCACGCCACGTTGGGACCCCGCAGCGCACCCCACGCTGCGACCGATGCTGTTCGCATCCACAACGTGACGGCCGGCTATGGGGAGCGGGTCGCGCTGGAGGGGATCACCCTCGATCTGCCGACCGGATCGCTCGTTGCCATCTTCGGCCCGAACGGCGGCGGAAAGAGCACGCTCCTGAAGTTGATCGCCGGTCTCCTCACGCCAAGCCAGGGGAGCGTCGAGACGCTCGGCCTGCCTGCCGGTCGGACCGCCAAGCGCATCGCGTACGTGACCCAGGCCGAGCTCGTCGACTGGTCGTTTCCAGTCAGCGTGTGGGACGTCGCGATGATGGGCCGCTACCCACGGCTGGGGCCGTGGCGGCAGCCGGATTCCAGCGACCGCGCCGCCGTTCACGACGCGCTCGAGCAGGTGGGCATGCTCGACCGCTCGCAGTCGCAGATCGGGGAGTTGTCGGGCGGCCAGCGCCGGCGCGCCTTCCTCGCCCGCGCGATCGCCGCCGACCCCGAGCTGTACCTGCTCGACGAACCGGTCACCGGCGTTGACATCACGACCCAGGAGGACCTGATGGCGATCCTGCACGCCGAGACGGAACGCGGCCGAACGGTGATCACGACGACGCACGACCTGGCGGCCGCCGCGGCTCATTTCGACACCGTCATCGCGCTCAACCGCCGCGTGGTCGCGATCGGTCCCGCCAGCCTGGTGCTGGACCCCGAGGTTCTGAGCCAGACCTACGGTGGGCACCTGCTGGTTCTCCAGGATCGGGCGGTCATCATCGACGACGCCCACCACCATGATCGCGAGAGCGGCCGGGATCGCCACTTTCACGAGGGGCGCGGCAGCTGATGCTCGGGCCTGTGGTGGAGCCGCTCGCCTACGACTTCTTCCTGCGCGCGGCGCTGGCGTCAGGCGTTGTGGGTGTCGTCTGCGCGGTGGTCGGCAGCTTCATGGTTCTGCGCGGTTATGCCTTCATGGCCGATGCACTGAGCCACGCCGCCTTTCCCGGCGTCGTGGTCGCCTATCTGGTGAAAGGGCCCTTCTACCTCGGCGCCGCCGTGGCCGCGGTGGCCACTGCGCTCGCGATCGGCTGGGTGACGCGACGCGGAGGCCTGCGCTCGGATACGGTCATCGGCGTCCTCTTCGCCGGCATGTTCGCCCTTGGCATCTTCCTTTTCAGCCTGATACCGAATTACGTGGGTGACCTTTTCGGATTCCTGTTCGGTGAGGTGCTGGGCATCGGTATCGGCGATCTGATTGCCCTGGTCCTGCTCGCGCTCATCGTCCTGGCCGTGATCGGCGCGCTCTGGAAGGAGCTGCTCTACTCCACGTTCGACCCGCTCGGCGCCGCCGCGTCTGGATTGCCCGTCGAGCGGCTCGACTACCTATTTCTGGCGCTCGTCGCGATCACGATCGTGGTGAGCCTTCAGTCGGTCGGCATCATCCTCGTCGTTGCAATGCTCATCACCCCCGCCGCGACGGCGCAGCTGGTGACGCGCAGCTTCGGTCGGCTGATCGCCCTCGCGGCTTTGATCGGGGTAGTGGCGCCGCTGGTCGGGCTGTACCTGAGCTACTGGACGAACTCCGCAAGCGGCGCGACGATCGTGCTGGTCGAGACCGTCGTCTTCCTGGTGGCCCTGCTCGTCCGACCGGCCCTCAGGGTGCTCAGAGGCCGCCCCGCTCTCGCCCGAGGCGAACAGGCGGACACGACCCCCTAGGCACGCGGGTGGCACGGAACACGAGGACGTGAAGACCGCAAGGGACAAGAACGCCCGATCGGTCGCTCAGACGCTCGCCATCCTCGAGCGGACGGCCGCCAAAGAGCGTCGGCGAGCACCCGCCGGAGTACTCGTCGGGCTGATGGTGTCCCCGGCAGGATTCGAACCTGCGACCGGCGGTTTAGAAGTTCTCCCCGAGCGTGCTCAGCGCGCCCGATTCGTGCTCAAAACCGTCCACTGAGTGCTACTGCGCGCCACCGCTGTACAGCCCCTAGGCTGCAAAGGTGGCTACACGACGCGGCCGGTCGCCTCTTCGTTTGGTCACTCGACGCTGAACGCCTGCCCGCTGCTGCGCATCTTGTTGGTGAAGTCGCGCAGTGCTGCCTCGGCCGAGTCGGCCTGGCCCTCGACCCGCTCCCCGTTCGGGCCACGGGCCTAGGC
>JALYSK010000106.1 GCA_030854805.1 Chloroflexota bacterium
AGCCGGAGATGCTGAAGAACGGTACGCCCGCCTCGCCCGCGACCGCGCGAGCGAGCAGCGTCTTTCCGGTGCCCGGCGGGCCGACCAGCAGCACGCCGCGCGGGATCCGCGCACCGAGGGAGTTGAACTTCTCAGGGTACTTGAGGAACTCGACCACCTCGGTCAGCTCCTGCTTCGCCTCGTCGACGCCGGCGACGTCGTTGAACGTCACGACCGTCTTGTTGCCCAGGAACATGCGCGCGCGGCTCTTGCCGAAGCTCATGGCCTGGTTATTGGTCCCCTGCGCCTGGCGCATCATGAAGAAGATGAAGGCGCCGATCAGCAGGACCGGCAGGAGCGCCGTGACCAGCAGCCCCAGCCACTGGCCGGCGGCGCTGGCCTCGACGAAGGAGTAGTTGATGCCGCCGCACTCGGCCGGGTCGGATGCTCCCGCCGCCTGGCAGACCTCGGCGCGGTAGTTGAGGTCCGGCGACGCAACGGTGACGGTCTTGGGCTGGTCCTGCCCATCAAGTTTGACGCTCAGCTTGGTGCTGTCCTGGGTGACCGATTGGACATGGCCCGCCTTGGCGTCGGCCAGGAGCTGGCTGTAGGTGTATGCCGGGGCCTGGTTGCCCTCGACCATGAACGTCCACAGCACCGCCAGCCCGAAGACCGCCAGGACCACGAGCACGACACTGTTGCGAACGATGCGACTGCTCACGTTTAGGTTCTCTTTCGCCTCCGTAGGGACCGGCGCTCGGCGTGGTAATGGCCGATCACCGTACCTGCATGCATATCACAGGCCGCTCAAGTATAGGAGAGGCGACCGCCATCGAACAAACAGCCGATCAGGCTACCGCCTTACCTATCTATACGCGCCGACGGTACCGGTTAGTTACCGCACGCTGATCGTTCGCTCACGGACCGATGCGCTGCGCCCGCCGCCGAGCTCGATGCGGAGGCCGCCACGCGTCCCCTCGGCGGCATTCAGGAGCGCGTCGATTCGCTCGAGGCTTGGCGCCGGATCCCCGACCGCCAACCGCAGCACCCGGCGTCCCAGTGCGCGCGACGGCGGGTCGTGCCAGTCGATGTCGCCTTCCGCCGCCCGCCGCCTTGTGAGCTCGGCGGCGGCGATGCCGTCGAGCAGAGCGTCGTCATCCGCCGCAAGCCGGCCGAAGCGTGTCAGCGCTTCGACGGCCGCCGGATTGAGCCGCTCGAGCGCCGGCATCACCTCGTGGCGGACACGGTTGCGCGCCGCGTCAAGCTGATCGTTGGTCGGGTCGAGGCGATATGCAATCCCGGCCTCGTCAAGCGCCCGGCGGAGGCTGGCGCGACGCTCCCCGATGAGCGGCCGCACCACGCGACCGCGTCGCTGCGGGATGCCGCTCGCCCCCGTCAGCCCGCTGCCCCGCACCAGGTTGAGGAGGATCGTCTCGGCCGAGTCGTCGGCGGTGTGCGCGGTGGCGATGAGGACGTCGCCGGTTGCGACCTCCTCCAGGAAGCGGTAGCGCGCCTCGCGCCCGACCTCTTCGAGACTGCGACCCCTCCCCGCCGCGAGGGCGGCGACATCGGTTCGCCGGACGGTACAGGAGAGATCCAGCGCAGCGGCCGCATCGGTCACGAACGAGGCGTCAGCGGCTGAGTCGGGCCGGAGGCCGTGGTCGAGGTGCGCGACGCTCAGTCGCCATCTGCCCAAGCGGGCAGCGCCCTGCATGAGCGCCATCGAGTCGGGGCCACCGGAGACGGCGAGGAGGAGCGCCGCGCCGGTCGGGATGCCAACGGCGGCAGCGCCGCGTGCCACCGCGGCCGCGACCTCGTCAAGCGGGCTGGTAGCGGAGGGCGGATTCGAACCACCGACCAAGGGCTTATGAGTCCCCTGCTCTACCACTGAGCTACTCCGCCGCCGATTCCGTGCTCAGATCGACAAGGGGCCTGAGCACCGATGAGTGCGAAATGCCTAGCACAACGCTCATCGAGGAAGAGGATACCGATGTGGTCATCCGAGGGTCAAACGACCGATCCGGACCACACCCGCCAATGGCAGTCCGCCGACCGGATCCAGCAGCTGCCGCTGCATCCGCCACGCCAGGGCCCGGTGCCAGCTCACCTTCACGACCATGCGGCAAGCGTATCGCGGGCAGCGATGACCGCAAGGCATCTCAGGGATCCGAGCGCGACGGGCTCTTGAGTCGCAGGGCGAACACGGCGAGAATCGAATCTGCGGGAGTTCCTCTTTCGGAGCGAGATGCTCGAACGTCATCTACACCCATGAGCGAAGTCGCCTGCCCGAGTTGCGAACGACCGAGCGCGCCTGGACTGCGATTCTGCGGGTCGTGCGGTGCTCTGCTGGAGCGCGTGTGCCGCTCCTGCGGCGCGACGTCGCCGGCGTCCTTCCGTTTCTGCGGCAGCTGTGGCGCCGAGCTCGAAGCCGAGCCGGGGGGTGCCCAGGCAACCAACGCGATGGCAGCACCAGTGCCTGCGGCGGAAGAGCGCAAGGTCGTGACCGTTCTCTTCGCCGATCTGGCGGGGTCGACCGAGCTTGCGGCGCGACTGGATCCGGAGGACTTTCGCGGCGTCCTTCGGCCGTTTTTCGAGGCGATGGTGGAGGAGATTGAACGCTTTGGGGGGACGATCGAGAAATTCATCGGTGACGCGATCGTGGGCGTATTTGGGGTGCCGGCCGCACACGAGGACGACCCGATTCGCGCGGTCCACGCAGCAACCGCGATGCAGGCACGGCTTCCGGCCCTCAACGAGCGGCTCGCGAGCGTGGCGGGCGGCGATCTGGTCATTCGCGTGGGGGTCAACACCGGTGACGTCCTCGCCGCACACCACGCGGAGCACGAGGGATACGTCGTCGGCGAACCGGTAAACGTCGCGGCTCGCCTCCAGTCGCTCGCCGCGCCCGGCGCGATCGTCGTCGGCGAACGGACCTGGCGGTATACGCGCGACGCGATCGCATACCGGCAACTGGACGACCTGCACGCGAAGGGCATCAGTCAGCCACTGGCGGTCTGGGAGGTGGTAGCTGACGGCGGCCCCTCGGCTGGCCTCAGAAGGTTCGGTTCGCCGCTCGTGGCGAGGCACGACGAGCTCGAGTTGCTGAGGCTTCTCCTCTCCCGCACCACGACAGGGTCCAGCCCGAACCTCGTAACGATCGTGGGGCCGCCAGGCATCGGCAAGAGTCGACTTGCCTGGGAGTTCGCCGAAGGCGTTGGTGGGCAGTCTGTCCGGGTCGTGCGCGGACGATGCCCGCCGTACGGCGCCGGACTCGCCTATCGGCCGCTGGCGGAAATGCTGAAGGCCGACGCGGGGATCCTGGACAGCGACGCTCCGGACGTGATGCTGGCCAAGGCACGGGCGCACCTGAACCCTCGGTTCGCCCGAGCAGGCGACAGGCTGGGCACTACCCAGGTGCTGCTGTCCTCGATGGGAATCGCATCTGAGGCCGATCCACTGGCCGGATCCGAGCCGGAAGCAGCCAAGAAGCTGATCTCGGGCGCGTGGCGGCGGTACTTCGAGTCAATGGCCGCTGAGGAAACGCTCATTGCCCTGATCGAGGACATCCACTGGGCGGATGCCAGCCTGTTGGATCTGATCGAAGTCCTCGCCGCCCGCGTCTCGGGGCCCCTGCTCCTGCTGTGCATGGCCCGCCATGAACTGTGGGACCGCCGTCCTGCCTGGAGCGCCGGGCTCTGGAATACCACGACGATCGCGCTCTCCCCGCTGTCGCCGTCGGAGACAACGGCCCTCATCGGCGAGCACCTCGGCGGGCGGATGCCGAACGAGGTCGTTAACCGGATCGTCGACCGATCCGAGGGCAACCCCTTCTTCGCCGGCGAGCTGCTGCGCATGATGGTCGACGACGGGACGCTCGAGCGGCGGAGCGGCTCCTGGACCGTGGCGCGGGAGTTGCCCTCGTCTCTCCCCGACACCGTCCAGGGCGTCATCGCCTCCCGGATCGACCTCCTGCCGCCCGCCCAGAAGCGCGCAATCCAGGACGGGGCAGTCGTCGGGCGAGCGTTCTGGCAGGGTGCGGTGGCGCGGCTCGGATCCTCCGACCCGCAGGCCGCGGTCGACGCTCTCGTCGACGCGGGCCTCGTCCGGGAACGCGAGACCTCGACGATCGCCGGCGAGCGGGAACTGATCTTCAACCACATCCTGACGCGCGACGTCGCGTACGCGGGCGTGCCTCGCGCTCGGCGGGCAGACGCGCACGCGGCTGTGGTCACTTGGGTCGAGGAGGCGACCAGCGGGCGCGACGAGGAGTTCGCCGAGATCCTGTCCGACCACGCTCAGGAAGCCGGGGACCACGAACGCACCGCGAGATACTCAATGTTGGCGGGTCACCGCCATCGTCGGGTCTTCGCGGCGGAGGAAGCGATCCGCTGGTACGACAAGGCTCTCGCCGCCATCGGCGCGCTGGCCTCCGACCAGTCGACCCTCGTCCTCGCCGAAGCGACGCTCTCGCGGGGCGAGGCCTGCGAGCAGCTCGGCCGGTTCGCGGAGGCCCAGGCCGATTACGAGCAAGCGCTGGCCGCCGCACGTGCGCCCGGGCGCCCGCGTTTGTGGCTCGAGGCCAGGGCGCTCGCCGCGCTCGTCCACGTACTTTGGAACCAGGATCGATACGAGGAGGGCGAAGCAGCGCTGCCGAATGCGCTGGACGCCGCTGAAAGGGCCGGCGCCGAGGACATCACTGTCCGATTGCTTTTCACCGCCGGTTCGATGGCCTCCGGGCAGGGAGCTTGGCCCCGGGCCCTCTCTTTCCACGAGCGCGCGCTCGAGGTGGCACAGACCTCCGGCGACCGCGAGAGCGAAGCGCTCGCCCGGCTGGGCCTGGCCGAGACACGGCTCTTTACCGGCCCCTTCGACGACGGGCTGCGCCAAGGCCAACGTGCTGACGCTCTCCTTCGGGACCTCGGTCAGCGTCCCCTCGTCCACCAAAACGAGTACGTCCTCGCCTGGCATAACTGGCTCGTGGGGAAGTCGGAAGAGGCGGCCACGATCGCCGCCGCGTCCCTCGCAGGGTGCCGGGAGATCGCGGATCGGCGGGGGGAGGCATCAGCACTCCTGGTTCTTGGGATCCTGAGCGTGTCGCGAGGCGACCTGGGATTGGCTGCGCGGGCAGGCGAGGAGGCAGTCGAGGTCTCCGGCGGGGTCGGCGTCCCGCGCCTGGAGCTCGCCTCACGAGCCTGGCGCATGTGGACGCTTGCAGAGCTCCGCGCCCTCGGGCGGCTCGATGACGAGCGAAGGATCGCAGCCGCACTGAGCGACGGCGTCGGCGGCCGGTACTTCCATCCCCCAGTGCTTGCGGCGCGAGGCTGGCGCGAAGCTCAGGAAGGAGACATGGAAGCCGCCAGAGCCACCTTCGACGAGGCGGCCCGCCTCGGCGAGGGAGCGCCGCTCCAGCTCGTACTCGCCGGCCGCCTGGAGCTGCTCTGCTGGGAGCACCTCGCGGACGCGGACGGCCTGGACAGAGCCGCACGTCGACTCCGCGACGCGGCAGGCTCCGAGAGCCCCGCGGTCAGCGCCTGGGCGCAATTCGGTCTCGCGCTGGCCGATTTCCTCCGCGGCGAGCATGCCCTCGCGGTCAAGGGGGCCCAGGTGGCCCTCGATCTGGCGATGTCGGTACCGGAGATCCCGATCGTGTGGCGAAGCCGGGTGCTGCTTGGCCGGGCCTACGACGAGCTCGGTGCCGTGGACGACGCCGCGGCGGAGATCGGTCGCTCGGCAGCGATCCTGTCGCCGATGGTCGCTGGGATCGAGGACGACCTGCGCTCGACCTTCCTCGCCCGCCCCGATGTCGCGCAGGCGCTCCGGAGCGGGACGAACCTCTAGGCCCAGCCGGTGTCAGCCGATGTTGATGACCTTCGCGCCCTCGACGACCTGCTCGATCAGTTTCGCAGCGCCGACGATCTTCGCACCGTCGACCAGCATGTCCTCGGCGATGCCTCGCGGCTTGGCGCAGGTCTGGCAGAGCCAAGCCTGACCGCCGTTCTCGACAAACTCAGCAAAGAGCGCAGTCAGATTCGCGAAGCCTTCCTTCTCGATCCCCTCGGTGCCGCCCTTGGTTCCGATCCACACCGCGTCCATCGTGCAAAAGACGACTGACGTCTGGCCTGCAACTGCGGCAACATTCGCGGCGACGAAGGGCACGATCGCCCGCTCGGGGTCGTCCTTCCAGTGGCTGCAGGAGAAGAAGATCAACCCGTCGCTCATCCCGTTCTCCTCTAGCGGGCCCGTTCCACCGACACGATCATAGCCCCACCTTCGCCTGCCTCCGTCCACAGGATGCGGTGGCCCATCATCCGCGCCAGGGAAGGCAGGTCCTCCTTGGCAGAAGGGTCGAACACGACGAACTCGACGATGTCACCGAGGCCGACAGCCTGCATGCGCCGCCGGAACTCCATAGGGAGACGGTCACACGCCATCCACCCCGCGTCGAAACGGGTTACTCGACTGCTCGCTTGCTCGCCGTCCCCGATTTCGGCGGAAGCTCCCTCTCCGTAGTCGCTAAACGGGTTCACGTTCGCATTCTCGCACGGCGGCCCAAGAGGGAGGTCGGATCGACAAGGAAACTGTAGGGGTTTCGCACAGGTCCCCGCGCTCGTAGCACAGCGCTGGCGGTCAGAGACTTATGAGTCCCCTGCTCTGCCACTGAGCTACTCCGCCACGCGATTCGTGCTCAGATCGACAAGGGCCCTATCGAATGAACACCGTCCGAGGATACCTACAGTCGATAACTCCGGCAACTCCGCCAGCGAGGTGACCGTTCATGAATGGAGATCGCGCGACACTGAGGGAACGATGTGCCAGACCGCTAGCGAGGTAACCCGGGACGTGCGAGCTGGGCCTGTCCGCCAAAGCGTCTGATTGTCATGCGCTCCTGCGGGTCGCGGGACCGCCCGACCGGCAAGACGCCGCGCAGGACTACGTCACAATGACGCGATGAACGTGTGCGCTGCCTGTGGCGCTGCTCTTCCCGAGGCCGCACGCTTCTGCCCGACCTGCGCGACTCCGGTTGAGACCAGTCCGGACCAGCGCGAACGGAAACTGGCGACCGTCGTCTTTGCCGACCTCGTCGGCTCGACCGCGCTGGGCGCCTCGCAGGACCCTGAGCGGACGCGGGCGCTGCTGGACCGCTTCTACGATGCCATGGCCGCGGAGATCGACACCGCCGGCGGGACGGTCGAGAAATTCGCTGGGGACGCGGTGATGGCGGTGTTCGGCGCCCCCACGTCGCTCGAGGACCACGCAGAGCGGGCGCTGCACGCGGCGCTGGCGATGCAGGGGCGCCTGCGAACGCTGTTCGACGAGGAGTTGGCGCTGCGAATCGGCGTGAACACGGGTGACGTCGTCGTCGGCAAGCCGCGCGAAGGCAGCTCCTTCGTCACCGGCGATGCGGTGAACGTGGCGGCACGACTGGAGCAAGCCGCCGAACCGCGGGAAGTGCTCGTCGGGGAGCGCACGGTCGCGACCGTTCGCGGTGCGTTCGAGTTCGCCGATCCCCAGACGATCCAGGCCAAAGGGAAGCCGGAAGGGATCGAGTGCCGCCGCCTCGTGCGCGCTGTCGCTGATGCGTCCTCGCGGCGTCGGAGGCCTGCGCCGCGCCTTTGTCGGCCGCGACGACGAGATGACGCTGCTCGAGGGCATCTATCAAGAGGTGGAGGATCAGCGCGAGTCCCGCCTGGTGACGATCCTCGGCGATGCGGGGGTCGGCAAGACGAGGATCGTACGTGAGTTCTGGGAGCGCCTCGGTAGCCGCTCGCCGGAGCCGCTGCGCCGGACGGGACGCTGCCTGTCGTACGGCCAGGGCATCACCTACTGGCCTCTCGCCGAGGTGCTGAAGGAACACCTCGGCATCCTCGAGAGCGACCCTCCGACGGTCGTGCTCGAGCGGCTGGGGTCGCGCGAGATATTGGGCCTGACGCTTGGGCTCGACGTGGCCCGCGGGCTCCACCCTCTGGCCGCGCGCGACCGCTTTCAGGACGCGTGGGTCGAATTCCTCGAAGAGATCGTCGCGGATCGGCCCACCGTCATGCTGATCGAGGATGTCCACTGGGGCGAGGCGCAACTGCTCGACCTCCTGGAACGACTTGTCCATGACACGAAGGGGCCCTTGCTTCTGGTCGCGACGGGGCGGCCGGAGTTGCTCGAGCAGCGACCCGGCTGGGGCGCCCGCGTCCATGGCGCGACCATGGAGCTCGAGGCGCTCTCGTC
>JALYSK010000143.1 GCA_030854805.1 Chloroflexota bacterium
GGATCAGCTTGGCAAAGACCTGCCGACAATTCCGCTGCTGCACTCCACGCCACCCGCCGCGGCGCAGTCGTACGTCAAGGGTGTCATCGGCAGCGGCGCGCTGAACGAGTACTTCAATACGGTCTGGCTCGACAAGTAGGCGCCTCCGCCTGATCGTCCAGCCGAAGATCACGCCGGTTCCCGCAGCCTCCGGGTTTCGGGAACCGGCCTCCCCCTCCCCCGAGAGAGGAGCGACGCTCGGTGACGAAGTACATCGTCCGGCGCCTGCTGAGCGCCATCCCGGTGCTCATTGGCCTCTCGATTGTGCTCTTCGCATTCATCCATCTGCTGCCCGGTGACCCGACGCGCGCAATCCTGGGCCAGCACGCCACCCCGGAGACGACCGCGCGCCTGCGAGATGTACTGAACCTCGACAAGCCGCTCTGGGAGCAGTACGTGCTCTACATGGGTGATCTGCTGCGCGGGGACCTGGGGCGTAGTCTCGTCAACAACCGGCCCGTGCTCAGCGACTTCATCATCCGCTTCCCGGCGACCGTGGAGCTGACGCTCGTGGCGTTGCTCTTCGCGGTCGGGCTGGGCATCCCGCTCGGCCGGCTGGCCGGCCGCCACCCGCAGGGATGGATCGACGCCACGGTGACCGTCATATCACTGCTCGGCATCAGCATCCCGATCTTCGTCCTCGGCTTGACGCTCCAGTACTTCATGGGCGTCAGGCTGGGGCTGCTGCCCGTTTCGAGCAGGATTGATCCGCGCACCGGGATCGATGCGGTCACCCACTTCATGCTGATCGACACCGTCCTGGCGGGTAAATGGGACGCCTTCGTCGACGCGGTACGCCATCTGGTGCTGCCGGCGATCGCGCTGGGTTCGATTCCGCTGGCGATCATCACGCGCATCACCCGTGCCTCTGTGCTCGACGTTGCCAACGAGGACTACGTCCGCACCGCGCGCGCAAAGGGCCTGACCGAGCGACGCGTCGACGCGCGACATGTCATGCGCAACGCGTGGCTGCCCGTGACGACCGTCATCGGTCTGCAGGTCGGCGGCCTGCTGGCTGGCGCCGTAATCACCGAAACGATCTTCGCGTGGAACGGGGTTGGGCGTTGGGTTGTTCAGGCGATCTCGAACCGGGACTACTTCGTGATCCAATCGTCGATCCTGATCTTCGCGTTCATCTTCCTGATCGTGAACCTGGCGGTGGACATCGGCTACGCGTTCCTCAATCCGCGGATCCGCTACTCGTGACCTCGCCTGCAATTCCGATCTCCGGGCGAGTCGAGGTCCGCCACAGTCGTGGGCTGTGGCGCGACGCCGGACGGCGCCTCCTGCGCCACGGGCCGGCGCTCGTCGGCCTGGCGCTGATCGCCGTGTTCCTGCTGGCCGCGCTGCTGGCTTCGGTCATCGCGCCCTACGGCCCGATCGAGGGCCGGCTGGTGGATCGGCTCCAGCCGCCCTCAGGTGCGCACCTGTTCGGGACCGATCTGCAGGGCCGCGACGAGTTCAGCCGCATCCTGTTCGGCGCGCAGGTCAGCCTGCAGGTGGGGGTCGTATCGGTCTTCATGGGGCTCGTCATGGGTGGCCTGATCGGTGCGACAGCGGGCATGTTCGGCGGGCGCGTCGACTCCGCTTTGATGCGCGTAGTCGATGTGCTGCTGGCAATCCCGGGCATCCTGCTCGCTATCGCCATCGTGGCATGGCTCGGCCGAGGGCTGCCGCAGATCATGCTGGCCGTGGCGGTGACCAACGTGCCGCTCTTCGCGCGACTGCTGCGCGGCAGCCTTCTCGCCCTGCGCGAGGCCGATTTCGTGATCGCCGCGCGGTCGCTCGGCGCATCGCGCATGCGGCTCCTGCTGCGGCACATGCTGCCAAACGCGCTCACCCCGGTCATCGTGGCGGCGACGCTGGCCCTGGCGACCGCGATCATCGACGTCGCGGGTCTGGGATTCCTCGGCCTTGGTCCCCCCGACCCCCGCACCGCGGAGTGGGGCACAATGCTGACCGACTCCACCCGCTTCCTGCGCGCGGCGCCCTACCTGATCTTCTTCCCGGGCCTCGCGATCGTCATCACCGCCGTCGGCTTCAACCTGCTCGGCGACGGCCTGCGGGAGTCGCTCGACCCGCGTCTCAAGCGATAGGCGCCCATGACGCTGCTCTCGGTTCGGGACTTGGTGGTGCGGTTCCAGACGCGCGAAGGAACCGTCCATGCGGTCAACGGGGTCAGCTTCGACCTCGATCCAGGGGAGACCCTCGGACTGGTCGGCGAGTTGGGCTGCGGCAAGAGCGTCACCAATCTCGCGATCATGCGCCTGCTCCCCAAGCCGGCGGGGCGCGTCGAGTCGGGTCAGGTTCTGCTGGAGGGCGAAGATCTGCTCGGGCTCGACGAGTCGGAGATGCGCCAGGTGCGCGGGCGCGACATCGCGATGATCTTCCAGGACCCGATGACTAGCCTCAACCCGGTGCTGACCATCGATGAGCAGATGGTCGAGACGATCCGCGCCCACCGTTCGGTGACCCGAGACGAGGCACGCCACCGCGCGGTGGACTTGCTGGGCCGCGTCGGGATCCCGCGGCCGGAGGCGCGTCTCCACGATTACCCGCACCAGTTCAGCGGCGGGATGCGGCAGCGAGTGATGATCGCCATGGCGCTCGCCCTGGAGCCGAAGCTGCTGATCGCTGACGAGCCGACCACCGCGCTCGACGTCACAATCCAGGCTCAGGTGCTCGAGCTGCTGCGCCAGCTCACCTCGGAGCTCGGCACGGCAGTGATCCTGATCACCCATGACCTCGGCGTTGTCGCCGGGATGACGCAGCGGATCAACGTCATGTACGCCGGCTTCGTCGTCGAGACCGGGCCCACAGCCGACATCTTCGCGCGTCCCACCCATCCCTACACGGTGGGGCTGCTGCACTCCATCCCGCGCCTGGATGCCGAGGACGAGGAGCTCATCCCGATCGAGGGTGTGCCACCGGACCTGCGCTCGGAGCCGATCGGCTGCCCGTTCGCGCCGCGCTGTGCCTGGCGTATCGAACGCTGCTGGGATGTGAACCCCGAGCTGGAGCGCGTCAATGGCGCCCGTGGTCCGACGTCGTCGACCGGGGCTGATGCCGGCCATCGAGTGGCCTGCCACAACCGCCCGACCGCCGAGGAGGCGGCCGCTGGACGTCCGATGCGCGAAGGCTTTGTCCCCGCCCCACCGCCGCGCGAGCGCGTCGCCGAGCTTGTGGCTGACGCGCCGACGCGCGAGGAGGAGCTGGTCACCTTCGATGGCGGAGAGCGCAAATGACCAGCAGCGTGGCGGAGAAGAGCTCGGCGTCGGGGCGCGGAGACGGCGGCGAGCTGCTGCGGGTCGAGAACCTCAAGGTGTACTTCCCGATCCGCGAGGGGATCATCCTGGAGCGGCATATTGGGGACGTGCGAGCGGTCGACGGCGTGTCCTTCACGCTGCGGCGCGGCGAGACGCTCGGCCTCGTGGGGGAGTCGGGGTGTGGCAAGAGCACGACCGGCCGCGCCGTCCTCCGCATCACTGAGCCGTCGGCGGGACGCATCTGGCTCGATGGGGTCGATCTTGCTGGGCTGCGCACCCGGGAGCTCAACCGCATGCGTCGCCGCATGCAGATGATCTTCCAGGATCCCTACGCCAGCCTGAACCCGCGCATGACCGTGGCCGGCATCATCGGCGAGCCGCTGGAGATCCATCGCATCGGCGACGCCAAGAGCCGTCGCGGCGTTGTCCGGCAGCTGCTGGCCACGGTTGGCCTCAATCCAGACTATGGCGAGCGCTACCCGCACGAGTTCTCAGGCGGACAGCGGCAGCGCATCGGCGTGGCGCGTGCGCTTGCGCTCAACCCGGACCTGATCATCGCTGACGAGCCGATCAGTGCGCTCGACGTGTCAATCCAGGCCCAGATCATCAACCTGCTCACCGCCCTGCAGGACGAGTTCGGGCTGACCTACCTGTTCATCGCTCACGACCTGTCGGTCGTGCGCCATATCAGCGACCGTATCGCGGTCATGTACCTTGGTCGGATCGTGGAGCTTGCCCCATCGCGCGAGCTCAATACCGAGCCGTACCATCCCTATACGGTCGCGCTGCTGTCGGCGATCCCGGTGCCAGACCCGGCGGTCGAGGCCCACCGCCGCAGGATCATCCTCAAGGGCGACGTCCCTTCGCCTGTCTCACCCCCATCGGGCTGCCGGTTTCACACGCGCTGTTGGCTGCGCACCGCGCTCGGCAATCCCGAACGTTGCGTGACGGACGATCCAGCTCTGCGCGAGCTGACGCCCGGGCACGAGGTCGCCTGCCATTTCGGTGAAGAGCTACGCAATGCGGACCGGCGGAACGAACTGCTCGGGCAGGCGGCCGCTGCCAGCTCGCCCATCGCGATCGTGGAGGACGATGCCGGGGTGACGGCGATGGGCGCCACACCACAGCGTGACGACGACCACGGGCCGATCTTCGATCCCGGCTCGGAGGTCATCTGAACCGCGGCGCGCGCTACGCTACGCTCATATGCAGTACCGGGTAGGCCTTGCGCAGATCGCTCCGCGGTTGGGCGACCTCGACGCCAATCGGCAGCTCGTCGCGGACCGGCTGCATGCGGCGGCCACCGAGGGGGCGGAGCTGGTCGTCTTTCCCGAGCTCGCGCTCACCGGCTACCTGCTGCAGGACCTGGTGCCGGACGTCGCCATGCGGGCCGATGACGACCGCCTCACCTCACTCTCCTTCGAAGCCCCGGGTGCGCTGGTGGCGGTCGGGTTCGTGGAGGAGACCGATGCGCACCGGTACACCAATAGCGTGGTCCTGCTGCGCGACGGGAAGATGCTGGGGCTCCATCGCAAGGTCTATCTGCCCACCTACGGGCTTTTTGACGAGGGACGCTTCACCAGGGCCGGGGACCGGATCCGAACGCATGAGGTCGGAGAGCCGTTCCGGCGGATCGGCCTGTCGGTGTGCGAGGACTTCTGGCACCCGAGCCTGCCGATGCTCCAGGCACAGGACGGGGCGTCGCTGCTTGTCAACGTGGCGGCCGGTCCGGCGCGCGCGCCGGGGAGTGCGATCGGCCTGGCGGCGATCGGCGGCTGGCACCGGATGCAGGAGACCTACGCGCTGCTCGGCACGGTGGCGATCGCCTTCTGCAACCGCGTCGGCAACGAGGAGGGGCTCACTTTCTGGGGCGGATCGCGGTTGCTGGGCCCCGACGGCTCGGTGATCGCCGAGGCACCGCTCTACGAGGAGGCGCTGCTGGTCGGCGTCCTGCAGTCCGACGACCTGCGCATGCAGCGCTACAACCTGCCCCTCCTCGCCGACGAGCGCCTCGAGCTCGTCAGGCGCGAGCTGGATCGGATCATCGCCGAGCGCGCGGGACTCGCTCCTCCCGAGGAGGGTGGCGAGTGACCGAACGCGCGGTCCTGCCCGAAATTGACGCCGAGCAGACGGCAGGCCTGATCGTCGCCTTCATCCGCTCGCAGCTCGAGCAGACCGGCTTCCGGCGCATCGTCATCGGCCTCTCGGGCGGCGTTGACTCGGCGACGGTCGCCTTCCTTTGCGCCCGCGCGGTCGGCGCGGAGCAGCTCCTCGGCGTACGGATGCCGTATCGGACCTCATCGCCGGAGTCGGAGGCCGATGCGCTGCGCGTGGTGAATGCGCTCGGCTGTCGAACAGAGTGGGTCGAGATCACCCCGATGGTCGAGCCGATGCTCGGGTTGATCGGCCCGAAGGAAGATATATCGCTGCGGCTTCGGCGCGGCAATGTGATGGCGCGGCAGCGCATGATCATCCTCTACGACCGCTCGGCAGCCTTCGACGGGCTGGTGGCGGGCACCTCGAACAAGACCGAGGCGCTGCTCGGCTACGGAACCCTGTACGGCGACATGGCGGCCGCCTTCGCGCCGATTGGCGACCTCTACAAGAGCCAGCTGCGTGACGTTGCGCTGTTCCTGGGCGTGCCGCCGGAGATCGTCACGAAGCCGCCCTCCGCTGAGCTATGGCCCGGCCAGACCGATGAGGACGAGCTGGGCGCCACTTACCCCGATCTGGACCGAGCGTTGTATGCGCTCGTCGACCGACGCTGGACGCTCCCCCGTGCAACGGCGGCGGGCCTCGATCGAGGACTACTCGAATGGGTCGCTCGCCGCGTGGCGGTGATGGAGTACAAGCGCCAGACGCCACCGGTCGCCAAGATCAGCCTGCGCACGCCCGGGATCGATCACCTGTACCCGCGCCGGCGTCCAGGCTCGCGGCGCGAATCCTGAAGATGCCTCGGTCGAGAGCCCGGCGGTGACCTCCTCGCCCGCCGCCGGCCGTCTCCTCGTGGTGGGCACGCCGATCGGCAACCTGGGCGACCTCACGCCACGAGCGGCAGCAGCCCTGCGCGCGGCCGACCTCGTGGTGGCGGAGGACACGCGTGTCGCAGCGCGCCTGCTCGCGTATCTTGGCACGCGCCGGCCAACACTCTCGTTCAACGCGCACAACGCCGCAGCCCGCCTGCCCGAGCTGCTACGCCGGCTGGTGGCCGGTGAGACGCTGGCGCTCACGACGGACGCCGGGATGCCGGGCGTTAGCGATCCCGGGGCGCGGCTCGTCGCAGCGGCCAGGGCGGCTAACGTAATGGTCGACGCGGTACCGGGGCCGACAGCCGTGACCACCGCAGTCGCGCTCTCCGGGGTCGAGGCGCCCGGCTTCGTGTTCGGTGGCTTCCTTCCCTCGCGCCCCGCATCCGCTCGGGCTGCCGCGCTGGAGAGGCTCCTCTCGGCGGCGGGGTCGGTCGGGTTGCCGCTCGTGCTGTACGAAGCTCCGCCGCGCGTCCGCCCGTTGCTGGCGGCGCTCGAGCGCACCCAGCCCGACGCCCAGGTGGCGATCTGCCGGGAGCTGACGAAGCTGCACGAGGAGGTCGTGACCGGGACTCCGGCGGACGTCAGCTCGCGGCTGGTCGAGCTACGCGGCGAGTTCGTCGTCGTCGTCTCGTCGATCGAGCTGCCGCCCAATGAGAGTGGAGAGCTGCCCGCCGCCAGGGTTGCGGCGGCCGGGCGCGCCGCCGGCCTCTCCGACCGCAGCGTGGTCGAGCTGCTGCGCGCCTCCGGAGTTGGACGACGTGAAGCGTATCGGCTGGCACGCGAGGCGAATCCGACTGAAAAGCCGCCGTCATCCGCCCATCATTGACCCCCCTGTAACTGGAGGTCGTTCATGCTCACCCAACGTCGCGTCCACTCCACCATCCCCGCCGCCGACCTTGACCGTGCGCGCAGCTGGTACGCCGATCGGCTCGGTTTCGAGCCGATCCGTGAGCTACCCGGAGGCCTGATGTACGACGCTGCCGAGAGCACAC
The DNA here is from genome assembly GCA_030854805.1 of Chloroflexota bacterium. Next base: position 7,327 of record JALYSK010000143.1, read on the forward strand.
GGTTCGTCATCTTCCCGTCCCCGAATGCCGGCAAGTCCCCGAACACGATCATGGGCTTCGCCACCCCGGATGTCGAAGCCGAGGTCCGCGAGCTGAAGGCGCGCGGGGTCGTCTTCGAGGAATACGACTACCCAACGCTCAGGACCGTCAATTCGATTGCGACTGTCGGCCCTACGC
>JALYSK010000027.1 GCA_030854805.1 Chloroflexota bacterium
CGCCAAGCTGACCGGCTGGCGGATTGATATCCGCTCCGACGCCGGGGTTGCGACCGCAGCAGCCGCCTCGGGCGGCGAGGCGGAAGGGTCCGCGGAGGCATCGGCCGATGCCGAAGCGACGACCTGATCACATACCGATGCGGACCTGCGCGGCGTGCCGCGAGGTCCGTCCGAAGCGATCGATGACCCGGCTGGTACGACGCCCCGACGGGTCGGTGGTCGCTGACGCGACCGGCAAGGCCGCCGGGCGTGGAACCTACATATGCGATGAAGCAGCCTGCCGGGAGCCGCGACGCCTGGTCGAGGCCGTGAAGCGAGCACTCGGTGCTGCCGTTGAGCCGGGGCTGCTCGAGACCGAGGTGAATCATGCCGCCACGTAGATATCAACCGCGCCGCGGGCCCCGCCCGCAGCGCAAGCGAACCGGACCGTCCACCGCCGTCCTGACGGAGCCGGTCGGCCCCCCGGTGCGTCCACCGGGCACGATCGAGCTCCCCAGCTCGATCTCGGTCAAGGATCTGGCCGAGCAGCTGGGCGTCAGCCATGCCGAGATCATCCGCGAGCTGATCCGGAACGGGATCTTCGCTACCATCAACCAGTCGATCGATTTCGACACCGCCGCCCTCGTCGCCGGGGAGCTGGGCTTCGAGACGGCGGAGCTGGGTGCGGCGGATCGGGCCGCGGCCGCCGAGGCAGGGGAGCAGGGACTGGTTGCCCCCGGCGCCGGCGAGGGCGAGGGGAAGCCGGTCCTGTGGGGGGAGGAGCGTCCCGAGGACCTTGTCACGCGGGCGCCGATCGTCACGATCATGGGCCACGTCGACCACGGCAAAACGAGTCTCCTCGACGCCATGCGTGATACGCGCGTGGCGGCCGGTGAGCGGGGTGGCATCACCCAGCACATCGGTGCCAGCGAGGTGATCCACAACGGCAAGCGGATCGTCTTCCTCGACACGCCCGGCCACGAGGCCTTCACCGCGATGCGGGCGCGTGGTGCCCAGGTGACCGATATCGCGATCATCGTGGTGGCGGCCGACGACGGGGTGATGCCCCAGACGAAAGAGGCGATCGACCACGTGCGCGCCGCCCGCGTGCCGATGATCGTTGCCATCAACAAGATCGACAAGCCTGACGCGAATCCGGAGCGGGTGAAGCAGGAGCTGGCCGATACCAACGTCCTGATCGAGGAGTACGGCGGCGACGTGATCGCCGTGCCGGTCAGCGCCAAGCAGGAGACCGGACTGGACACCCTGATGGAGATGATCCTGCTCGTCGCGGATCTGCAGGATCTCAAGGCGGATCCTACCCGCTCGGCGATAGGCACGATCATCGAATCGAAGGTCGAAAAGGGCCGTGGCAACGTGGCCACCGTGCTGGTGCAGACCGGAACGCTGCGGGTCGGCGATATCGTCACGGTGGGCCGCACGTCGGGACGCGCACGCGCGCTGCAGAATGCGGCCGGCAAGCGTGTGAAGAGTGCCGAGCCGGCCACGGCGGTCGAGATCATCGGCCTCGCCGGCCTGCCGGAGGCGGGGGATATCCTGCGCGTGGTGGCGGACGAGAAGACTGCGCGCGACGCGGCGGAGGCCGCCGAACGGGCCGCGTCGAACGGCGAGACGAAGAGCGCCTTCACGCTCGAGGATATCAGTGCACAGATCCAGGCCAGCGAGGTCAAGGAGCTGCGCGTGGTCCTCAAGACCGATGTCCAGGGCTCGCTTGGCGCGATCCGCCACTCGCTGGAGCGGCTGAATACGAGCGAGGTTCGGGTGAACATCATTCGCGAGGGCGCCGGGGACATCAACGAGTCGGACATCCTCCTGGCGACCGCATCCGACGCGGTCGTGATCGGCTTCAACACCAAGCTCGATCCGGGCGCACAGCGCTCCGTCGAAGCGACCGGCGTCGACGTGCGCCTGTACGACGTGATCTACAAGCTGATCGACGACATCGGTCAGGCGCTGACCGGCATGCTGACGCCGAAGCTGGTTGAGCAGATCGAGGGTCATGCCGAAGTGCGCATGCTGATCAAGGCCGGCAAGGCGGGCCTGGTCGCCGGCTCGTATGTCGTCGACGGGCGGATTGTCCGCAACGGGCAGGCGCGCCTGTTGCGCGGGGGCCAGCTGCTGGCCGACACCCGCATCGTTTCGTTGCGTCGCTTCAAGGACGACGTGCGCGAGGTGGCCGCCGGATTCGAGTGCGGAATCGGGCTCGATGGCTCGATCGAGATCGCCGAGGGCGATGTCGTCGAGTGCTATCAGATGGTGGCCGAGCAGCAGGCCTGAGGGTGAGCCAGCGGACCGATCGCCTCGACAGCCAGATCCGGCAGGAGCTGATGGATCTGCTACAGCGCGAGATGAAGGATCCACGCGTCGGATTCGTCACGATCACTCGTGTCGAGACGGCGCGCGATCTCGGTTCCGCCCGGGTCTGGGTCAGCATCCTCGGCACCGAAGAGGAGCGTGACCGCTCGATGAAGGCGCTGAGTGTCGCGACTCCCTGGCTGCGCCGGCGCCTGGCCGAGCGCCTGACGCTGCGCAGCGTCCCGCAGCTGAGCCTGCGGCGCGACGATTCGATCGAGGCGGGAGACCGTGTGCTGCGCCTCCTGCGGGAGATCGAGCAGCAGGATCCCGGCGAGGAGCGCCAGGGGGCCGACGGCGGGTGAGCGCCGCCGACGTGGTCGCCGCGATCCGTGGTGCGCGGAGCATCACCGCCATCTGCCACGAGAATCCCGATGCCGACACGCTGGGGGCGGGGATCGCCATCCGGATCATCGCCGAGCGGCTGGGCAAACCCGGCGAAGTGGTCTCCGGCGACCCGCCACCGCCTCTGCTCACGTTCATGCCACGCATCGGGGAGGTGCGGCGCAGGCCGGCGCTGGAGCCCGACCTGGCCGTGGTCGTCGACAGCGGCGACCTGGCGAGGATCGGCTCTGTTGCGACCGACTGCGCCGAGTGGCTGGCGAAGGCGACGATCGTCAACATCGATCATCACGTCAGCAATCCCGGCTACGGCGCCTTTCAGCTGATCGATGCCGAGGCCGCCGCTACATGTGAGGTGATCGCCACCCTGCTGCCGGAGCTGGGGATCGAGCTCGACGCAGAGCTGGCGACGGTGCTGATGGCGGGGATCGTGACCGACACGCACACCTTTGGCCACCCGAACGCGACCCCGCGCACCCTCCGGGTGTCGGCCGACCTGGTGGCCGCCGGTGCGCCGCTCTCGGCGATCAACCGCGCGGTCTACGTCGATAAGCCGTACAGCACGCTGGTCCTCTGGGGGCTGATGCTGGCCACCATCGCGCAGCAGCACGAGGGACGGATCGTCCACGCCTCGATGACGGTCGCGATGATCGAGCAGGCCGCGGCGGACGCGAGCGCATCCGAGGGCTTCATCGATCTGCTCGCGTCGAGCCGGTCCGCCGACATCACGCTCCTCTTCAAGGAGGCCGATGCCACCAGCACCAAGGTAAGCCTGCGCACAACCGAGGGCGCCGATGCTGTGGCGATCACCTCGGCCTTCGGCGGCGGCGGGCACGCGCGCGCCGCGGGCTGCACCGTCGACCTGCCGCTCGACCAGGCGCGCGCGGCCGTCCTGGCCGAGTGCGAGCGTCAGCTCCTCGTCGGCGATGCTCGGAGTCGTTAACCTCGATAAGCCGATCGGGCCGACGTCGCATGACATGGTCGGTCTCCTGCGGCGACTGACCGGGATGCGCCGCATCGGTCACGCCGGCACGCTCGACCCGCTCGCCTCCGGTGTCCTGCCGATCCTGGTGGGCGCGGCCACGCGGTTCAGCGCGGAGCTCTCGGGCGGCACAAAGCGCTATACGGCGGTGATCAGGCTGGGTCAGCGGTCGGTCACCGACGACGCCGAGGGCCCGATCATATCGGACTCAGGCCCGCTCCCCACTGACGACCGGCTCGAGGCGGCGCTGCGGCAGTTCGTCGGTGCGTTCGAGCAGATCCCTCCTGCCTTCTCGGCACGCAAGCGCGACGGCATGACGGCCTATCGAGCTGCGCGGGCTGGGAGGCCCATCGAGCTGGCCCCGCGCCTCGTCCACGTTGACCGGATCGACCTGCTGGCGACGCTGAGCGGGGAAGGCTGGCTCGACGCCGAGATCGACCTGCGCTGCGGGGCAGGCACCTATGTCCGCGCGATCGCTCGCGACCTCGGAGAGCGGCTTGGCTGCGGCGGTCACCTGCACGCCCTGCGGCGCACCGAAGCGGCAGGGCTGCGAGTGGAGGCCGCGCTGACGCCCGGGCGGCTCGAGGAGCTCGCGAGCGCTGACCGGCTGGCGGAGGCGATCCTCCCGATCGAGGGCCTTCTGCCGCTGCCGCACCTCGCGCTCCGGCCGGACGAGGTGCGCCGCTTCCTGCACGGCGCCGCCCAGCCGCTGCCGCGTGGCATCGGGGAGGGACGCCACGTGGTCTATGACGGGGGCCAGCTGCTGGGGATCGGCATTCTCGAGGCCGGCGTCCTGCGACCCGACAAGGTCCTGAGCCGGTGACGTCGCTGGCGGGCCTGCCACCGATCGGTCCCGCGGCACTGACGCTGGGCGTCTTCGACGGCGTCCATCGAGGCCACGCGGCGTTGCTCGAGGCCACGCGCGCGGCCGCCGGGCCCGCGTCGTCGGTCGCGCTCGTCTTCGATCCCCATCCCGACGAGCTGCTGCGGCCGGGGACCCGCGTTCCTCGCCTCGCGCCCCTACCGGTCAACCTCCAGGGCATCATGGCGCTCGGCGTGGATCATGCCGTTCCGCTCCGTTTCGACGATGCCCTCCGCTCCCTGTCTCCGGAGGCCTTCCTCGAGGCGCTCGCGCCGTCGATTGACCTGCGGGCGCTGACGATGACGCCGGAGAGTGCCTTCGGGAAGGGGCGGGCCGGGACCCTGGAACGGATGCGCCAGCTCGGTGCAGAGCGCGGCTTCTCGGTCATCGCGGTCGAACCGGTCGTGGTCGAGGACGCCCCCATCTCCTCCTCGCGGATCCGCGCCGCCATCGCGGAGGGAGCCGTTGAGGCCGCTCATCGCCTGCTGGGCCATGCCGCATACCTGGAGGGCACCGTCGTCCGCGGCGATCGGCGCGGGCGTGAGCTTGGCTTCCCGACGGCCAACCTCGAATTCGACTACCTCCCGGCGCTTCCGGCGCTGGGCATCTATCTCGGCACGATCGCCGTGCCGGATCGGCAGCTCGGCCCGGGACACCCCGCCCTCGTGAGCGTCGGTGTACGGCCGACCTTCCACGAGCATGGCCGCGTCCTGGTCGAGGTCTATCTGCTCGACTGGGACGGCGACCTCTACGGAACCCGGCTCCAGGTCAGGCTGCTGGAGCGCCTGAGGGAGGAGCGGCGATTCGAGGGCGTCGACCCGCTGATCAAGCAGATGAGGCTCGATGAGGTGGAAGCCAGGCACCGGCTGGGGATCGGCTGACCGAGTGGGCGCAAATCGGTCACATCGCCGAGGGAGCGCCCGATCTGCTAAACTCGGAAGCGATAACGGAAAGGATTTGGAGGAATTTGTGCCGCTCGCCAAGGACGCGAAGAGCGCGATCGTGGACGACTACGCCACTCACGAGGGCGACACCGGATCACCCGAGGTGCAGATCGCGCTTCTCACGGAGCGGATCAAGTCGCTGACCGAGCACCTGCGCACCTACCAGAACGACAATCACTCACGCCGCGGCCTGCTGAAGCTTGTGGGTCAGCGCCGCCGCCTCCTTGCGTACCTCGTCCGCAACGACGTGGATCGCTATCGAGCGGTGATCGGCCGGCTGGGGCTGCGCCGATAATCGATCCCAGACAGCGCGACCCAGGACCTGCGCACGGCCTGGATCCCGCCGATTCGGCGCCCACGAGCGCGCCGGATCACGTTTCACCCCCTCTTCGCCGGACCGGCGGACGCCCCCTTCCTGCAATGGAGGTCGAGAGCGAGCCGCGTACGCGCAAGAGGCGCAATCAGCATGTTGGAGGACTCAGTGTCTATCAAGGTTGAGGCCGAAGTCGGCGCAAACAGCTTCTCGCTCGAAGCGGGCAAGCTCGCCGAACAGGCCAATGGAGCGGTCCTCGTCCGCTATGGCGACACCGTCGTACTGGCCACCGCGGTGGCCACCAAGGAGCCGCGCGAGGGGACCGACTTCTTCCCGCTCACCATCGACTACGAGGAGCGGATGTATGCCGCGGGAAAGATCCCGGGCGGCTTCATCAAGCGCGAGTCGCGCCCATCGGAGGCGGCCATCTTGGCCATGCGCCTCACCGACCGACCGATCCGACCGCTCTTCCCGAAGGGCTATCGGAATGACGTCCAGGTGGTTCTGACCGTCCTCTCCACGGACCAGGAGAACGACCCGGATATCCTGGCCCTCAATGGCGCCTCGGCGGCGCTCAGCATCAGCGACATCCCGTTCGAGGGTCCGGTCGGAGCGGTGCGCGTCGGGCGCATCGATGGCCAGTTCGTCACGAACCCAACGACCAACCAGCTGGCGGAGAGCACGCTCGACCTGGTCGTGGCAGGGACCCGCGACGCAGTGATGATGGTCGAAGCGGGCGCCAAGATTTTGCCCGAGGCCGTGATGGCCGATGCGATCGAGTACGGTCAGCGCGAGCTGCAGAAGAGCATCGACCTGCAGGAAAAGCTGGTCGCCATGGCCGGGACGCCCAAAAAGGTTCCCTTCCTCGGCCCGAAGGCTGACTCGGTGGCCAAGCTGGGCGCGGCACTCGCCGACCCGAACGCCGATTTCGTGGTCCTCGACGTCGAGACGACCGCGATCAAGCCGGAGAACGGCTACATCGTCGACCTGGCCGCCATCCGCATCCGGAACGGCGAGGTGGTCGATCGCTTCGAATCGCTCGTCAACCCCGGCGGCGCGATCATCGGCCACCAGGTGCACGGCATCAGCAACGACGACGTCAGCAACGCGCCGACCGCCGCCGATGCGCTCCCGCGCCTGATCGAGTGGATCGGCGATGCGGCGGTCGTCGCCCACAACGTGAGCTTCGACCTTCCGTTCATCCTCCGCCAGCTGCCGAACGACGTTCGGTGGGAGCCGAAGGCGGTGTACGACACCCTGGAGTTGGCGTACCAGCTCTATCCCGATGCCGGCGCCTACAAGCTGAGCGATCTGGTCCGCTTCGTCTTCGGTCGGGACCACGCCGCCGCTCATCGTGCCATGCCCGATGCGGAGGCGACCGCGGAGCTGTTCATCGCGTTCACGAGCAATTTAACGGAGCGGCTGGACGCCATTCGCAGCGACATCGCTGCCGAGGTGCGGCGCGCGCGAGAGAGCTACAACCGTTCCGAGCAAGGCGATCAACTGGAGGACATCCGGCGCCGGCACGGCATCGGATCGGCCCTGATGGACGTCCTCACCAAGGCCACGGTCCGTGAGCTGGTCCTGTCCGAGAATATCCGCATCGACGGGCGGGATACGACGACCATCCGGCCGATCAGCGTGGAGGTCGGTCTGCTGCCGCGAACCCATGGCTCCGGCCTCTTCACACGTGGCCAGACGCAGGCGCTCAGCATTGCGACGTTGGGCCCGAGCAGCGACGTGCAGCGCATGGACACGATCTCCCCCGAGACGGAGAAGCGCTACCTGCACCACTACAACATGCCGCCCTACTCGGTCGGCGAGGCGAAGTTCATGCGAGGGCCCGGTCGGCGCGAGATCGGCCACGGGGCGCTCGCGGAGCGCGCCCTGCTCCCCGTCCTACCCAGTGCCGAGGAGTTCCCATACGTCATTCGCGTGGTCAGCGAGGTGGTGAGCAGCAACGGCTCGACCTCGATGGCAAGCACCTGTGGGAGCACGCTCGCACTGATGGACGCGGGCGTTCCGATCAAGGCGCCGGTCGCCGGCGCGGCGATGGGGCTGATCACCGATCCGAAGACCGGCCGCTATGCCGTCCTGACCGATATCACCGGTAAGGAGGACGCCTACGGTGACATGGACTTCAAGGTGACCGGCACGGCCGAGGGTGTCACTGCGCTGCAGATGGACATCAAAACCGGTGGCATTACCACCGAGATCATGCGCGACGCGCTCGAGCAGGCGCGGGTCGGTCGGCTCTTCATCCTCGACAAGATGACGGACACCATCAGCGCCAGTCGAAGCGAGCTGAGCCAGTACGCGCCGCGGATCATCACCATGAAGATCCCGGTCGACAAGATCCGCGACGTGATTGGCGCCGGCGGCAAGGTGATCCGCCAGATCACCGCCGAGACGGGGACCCAGATCAACGTCGAGGACGACGGCACCATCCAGATCGCGTCGGTCTCGGGGGAGGCATCCGACAAGGCGGTGCGCTGGATCGAGGGCCTCACCCGCGACGTCGAGGTCGGCAAGGAGTACCTCGGCAAGGTGACCCGGATCATGAACTTCGGGGCCTTCGTCGAGATCCTGCCCGGCAAAGAGGGACTGGTCCACATCAGCCAGCTCGCCGACTACCGGGTTCCCCGAGTCGAGGACGTGGTGAGCGTCGGTGACGAGCTGATGGTGATCGTGACCGAGATCGATCGCATGGGCCGCATCAACCTGAGCCGCCGTGCGGCGATGGAGCGGCATATGGCCAAGGCGGGCGCGCCGAGCTAGGCGCGGCGAGCCGCGCGATGCAGCCCGCGACGCTGCTCCAGACGATTGCCGAGGAGATTCGCGGCTGCACGCGCTGCCCGCTGGCCGCGGGCAGAACGCTCACCGTCCCTGGAGAGGGCAATCCCATCAGCGACGTTCTGCTGGTGGGGGAGGGGCCGGGCGCCAGGGAGGACGCCACCGGCCGGCCGTTCGTGGGACCCGCCGGCCAGCTGCTCGAAGAGCTGCTGGCGAGCATCGGCTGGGAGCGCGCAGACGTCTTCATCGCCAATATCGTGAAGTGCCGTCCGCCGGGCAACCGCGATCCAGAGCCGGATGAGATTGCTGCCTGTCGCCCGTTTCTCGAGCGGCAGGAGCGCGCGCTGGATGCGGCCCTGATCGTCACCCTGGGTCGGCATTCGCTGCAGCGCTACCTCCCCGGTGCAAGGATCAGCTCGGTCCACGGGCAGCTCCGTCGACAGGGCGGCTGGCACGTCTTCCCGATGTACCATCCTGCTGCGGCGCTGCACCAGAGCTCGCTGCGGGAGACCTTATTCCGCGACGTGCGAGGCCTGCCGGCGGCGCTCCTCGCGGCGCGCGAGGCGCTCGAGGCCGAGCGGCTCGCATCGGTACGGTCGCTCGAGGCGATGGCGCCGGCGGCGGAGCCACCCAGCGACGACGCACAACAGATGACTCTCTTTTAGGAGCGATATGCCAGATACCTTGCGCATCATCCCGCTGGGCGGGGTGGGCGAGGTCGGAAAGAACATCACCGCCA
>JALYSK010000052.1 GCA_030854805.1 Chloroflexota bacterium
TGGCCTCGCTCGTCGCGCTGATTCCAGCGATCGACGGCCAGCTGAATGAGTTCCCGCATCTGTGTACTCCCTTTGAAATGGATTGAAAGATCCCGAGGCGCTGAACCTAAGGCCGCGCCGGGCAGGCAGGAAGGGGCAATTCGGATGTCCGTGGCTAGGACCATTGGGGAAATGCCCTAGGCGGGTCTCGGGGTCGGCCCCAGGCGCCGAAGCCACCAACGCAGAGCCACCGCGTTAGACGGGTGCCGCGAGCCTGACCGGTGGGCTCGGGCAAGCGCCAGGCAACCGGCGCAGGACGTCGGGGAGAAGCCAGGGCGGTTGGCTAGGGCATCTCGTCGAAGAACGACTGGTACAGTCCGGTCACGCCAGGACCGAAGACCAGCAAGATGCCGATCACCGCCAGCGCCACGAACGACAGGAGCAGCGCGTACTCGACAAGGGTCTGTCCGCGCTGGAAATCGTCGATTCGCCGAATTATGAGTGCAACCAGATGACGAAGCATCGATGAGTCCTTCCCGTGCCCTCGGCGCAACATACGCTCCGTCGCGGAGCACGGAAAGAACGCGGTCGTCCTATCCGGCCTGCCGAGGCCAGTACTTTCGGCGAGACCCGATTCACCCGCGCGCCGCTTTGACGATCAGAGCGCCCCTCCCTACGATGACCGGACCATGTCTGCCCGCCGCAGCGAGCCTGTTTGACCGTGAGCCCCAATCGTCCCCGCTCGCGCAGCGCACCCGATCATGAGGCGGCGATTGGTGGCGCCGCATACCTCCGCCACCGGCGCATCTTTCGGTCCAGGAGCCACCCCCGGCCGCGCACGCTGCAGCTGCTCGCAACCGGCGGCAACGGGGGCGCACAGGAGAGCTATACGGGACTCCTGCTGCGGCTTGACCGCTCGAGATACGACGTGCGCGCTCTCTCGCTGAGCAAGGGCAGTGCGGTCCAGCGGCTCCGGCGGCTTGGCATCGAAGTTGAGGTTCTCGACTGCGCGGATGACGAGGCCGCGGTCCGCGAGCTGACTGCATACCTGAGGCGCGACGAGATCGACCTCGTGCACGCACACATGTTTCGCGCGGAGGTGATCGGCACGCGGGCGGCCATCGCCGCCGGCACGCCTGTGATCATGGCCACCGTCCACTCGAGCCGCGTCCGATCACCCGAGGACATCGCCGAGCTTGCCCGGCTCACCCCTCACATGGATCGATTGATCGTGCCCTCCGCCAGCATCGAGGCCAAGCTGCGCCGAGAGGGTCGCGCTGGAGCGCGCTTCTCGGTCATTCCGAATGGCGTCGACCTCTCACGCTTCAGCGCACCGACGATGCCGTGCACGCTGCGCAACGACTTCGGCATTCCTCGCGGTGCGCTCCTGATCGGCGCAGTCGCCCGCCTCGAAGCAGAGAAGGGACATCGGTTCTTGATCGAAGCCATGCCGGCGGTCGTTCAGGCGGTGCCTCATGCCTGGCTGGCGATCGTCGGCGAAGGATCACTGGCCGATGAGCTTCGGGTTCAGGCGGCCACCTTATCAGTCCCGGCACGTGACCGGATTGTCTTCACTGGCCGGCGGGAGGACATCAGCGCGGTGACGGCCGACCTCGACATCGCCGTCCTCCCATCCCTTCGCGAGGCGCAGGGGATCTCGATCCTTGAAGCAATGGCACGCCGGAAGCCGGTGGTCGCGTCCCGGGTCGGCGGCGTGCCCGAGGTGATCACCGATGGCGTCGACGGTCTGCTCGTCCCACCGGCCGACCCGGAGGCGCTGGCGGGAGCCATTATTCGTCTTGCCAACGACGAACGGCTGCGCCAACGCATTGCGGAGGCCGGCTATCGAACCGTCGTCGACCGCTTCAGTATCGACTCGATGGTCCGGCGCACCGAGGAGGTGTACGACGAGGAGTTGAGCCGCTCGGGCGCGCTCGCCCGCGTCACCGCAGGCGGACCGCCGGAGGTCGCCGTGTCCTCCGACTCGCCTTTGGACCGGGGCGCCCTCGAGATCCCTCCGCTCTGACGTACCCTACGCGGCCATGAGCAGCTGGGCGGTCCTGGGTGGCGGTGCGCTCGGACTCACCGCCGCGCTGCGCCTCGTCCAGCGCGGGCATCGCGTCACGGTGATCGAGCGCGAGCCGCTCCCCGGAGGGCTTGCAGCTGGGTTCGAGATCGAACCCGGGGTCTGGCTCGAGAAGTTCTATCACCACCTTTTCCGCAGTGATACGACCGCTGTGCGGCTCATCGGGGAGATGGGTCTCGGCGACAGGCTCGAGTGGCATCGGCCCATCACGGCAACGCTGCGCGACGGCGTCTTCCATCAGCTCGATTCGCCAACATCGCTGCTGAAGTTCACAGCCCTTCCGGTGGTCGATCGGCTCCGCATGGGCGCCGCGCTCGCTGCATTGAAGACGATGCCCAACCCGAGGCTGCTCGAGGGCCAGACAGCGAAAGGCTGGATCCGCCGCTGGATGGGCGACGAGGCCTACCGCGTCGTCTGGGGACCGCTGCTGAGCGGCAAGTTCGGGGCGACCGCCGAGGAGATCGCGATGCCCTGGTTCTGGGCCCGCGTCCACGACCGCTCAGCGCAGCTGGGGTACCTGCGAGGCGGGTTTCAGCAGCTGTATGACGCCCTGGCGCAGCGGATTCGCGACGGCGGCGGCGAGACGCGCTTGGGCACCGCGGTCGAATCGGTGAGGCGCGAGCGTGACCGGTTGATCGTGGCGACCGATGGCGGCACGGAGCAATTCGACGCCGTCGTCTCCACGCTCGCCACGCGGCTCACATGCCGGCTTACCGACCGCTTACCGAGACCGATACGAATGGGGCCGCGCATATGGCGCGCAATGCGTGATCCTCGCGCTCGACCGGCCGCTCACATCGGCGTATTGGACGAACATCAACGATCCGGGCTATCCGTTCATGGCGCTCGTGGAGCACACCAACTACATGCCGGCGGCCGATTACGCGGGGCGGCACCTCGTTTATCTCGGCAACTACCGACCGATGGACGACCCGCTGCTGCGTGCCTCGGGCGACGAGCTGCTCGACCAGTTCCTTCCCCACCTGAAGCGGGTCAACCCGGCGTTCGACCGTTCCTGGATGACCGACGCGTGGTTGTTCAGGGCGCCCTTCGCCCAGCCGATCGTGACTGTCGACTACCGAAAGCATATTCCGCCCTTCGAGACGCCCATCCCCGGCCTGTACGTGGCGAACATGTTCCAGGTCTATCCCCACGACCGGGGGCAGAACTATTCCATCGCCCTCGCCGAGCGACTCGTCAACCAGGTCGCAGGCTGACCCTTCGCGGCTTCATCGACTCGGGATCAGCCGCTCCCGATCGGCTCAGACCCTCGAGGTCGTGCTCCGGTCGCCCAGGTTCAGGATCGCCATGATGAGCAGGTAGATCAACGCCCAGCCGATCAGCGCCACCACCGCGCCGATGTCGAGGGTGCTGCCTCCGCCCGGCGACACCATGTCGAAGTTGAAGACCCCACGGAAAGGCGCCACGAACGGCTCCGTCACGTTGTAGATGAAGTCGACCAGGCCGTTCGTCTGGTTGGCCACCAGCAACAAGAGAACGATTCGCAGCGCGATGAGCACGGCCAGGACGCCGACGAGCAACGAAACCACCCGCCGGGTGTAGGAGAGGGGGCCGGGACCGGTTGCGACAGAGCCGCGATTACCGCCGGCGACGTTGACGTTGCTGCTGGGCGCGACCGGAGCCGGACGCTCGATGACGCGCTCCCGCTCAACGACGCGCGTGTCGTCGTCCTGCGGATCAGGATCGTTCGGGTAGGTCATCTCGGTTCACCTCCTCAGGTGCCCCCGGCGCGTTGCAAATGCCGTGCCCGGCTCGCTCACTCGGCGGGAAAACCGAACTCGCCGATCAGCGGCACGAAGACGACGGGATCCAATACCTGGCTGGTCGCGTCGCTGCCCCGACGCTCGACCAACGTTAGCAGCTGATGCTCGCGACCGCCGATCGGCATCACGAGACGCCCGCCGTCGGTCGAGAGCTGCTGCAGCAGCGGCTCCGGGACCGATGGGCCGGCAGCAGTGACGAGAATCGCCGCGTAAGGCGCCTTCTCCGGCCAGCCGCGTGACCCGTCGCCCACGACGACCTCCACGTCACCGTAGCCGGCCGCGTACAGACGGGCCGCTGCCTCCCTGGCCAGCTCCCGATGGCGCTCGACCGAGGTCACCTGAGCGCCCATCTCCGCGAGCAGAGCGGCCTGGTAGCCGCTCCCGGTCCCGACCTCGAGCACTCGCGCGCCTCGCCACCCCGTGGGCGGACGGGCCGCAGCGGTCATCCGCGCGACCACGTACGGCTGCGAGATCGTCTGGCCTGAGCCGACGGGGAGGGCGCGGTCGCCATACGCTTCATCCGATTCCACGAAGCGGTGGCGCGGGACACGACGAAAGGCGCTCAGCAGCTCCTTGTCGCGCAGCCCGCGCGATTCGAGCTGCTCGGCCACCATGCGCTCGCGGTCGCGCGTCGCGGACTCCTCGGCAGTTGGCCCGCGGCGCGGCCCAACGTGGCGCCAGCGCATCGGTCGATCAAACGAAAGCGACCGCGCCATCAGGACGCGGCCGCTGGGTGGCTGAACGTGAGGCGGAGGTCAGATCACGCCTGGGCGGCACTTGGCGTGACGGTGCTGCCGGCGCGACTCCGCGACCGTCCGTCGCGCGGCGCTCGTTTCGATGTCGGCTCGTCATCGAGCTCATCAGCGACGTCCGCCCCTGACTCGTAGGTGCCCAGCGTGGCGGCATCCAGGACGTCGTTCAGCAGCCGATCTGCGCGGGCGCGGAGCAGTCGACGGGTCTCGCTGCCTTTGCGCGGCGCCAAAAGGACCCCGACCGCGAGTCCGACGAAGAAGAAGCGGATTGCGATACGTACGCGGCTGAACATGCGCGTCGACCCTCGTGTGTGTGCGGGCGTGGAGTGGGCAAGAAGGATACCACCGGCGCACGGCCTTACTCCCCGAGCCCGTACTCCTTCATCTTGGCGTAGAGCAGGCGCCGATAGATTCCCAGCTCCTCGGCGGCTCTCGAGCGGTTGCCGCCGCTGTGCTCGAGCGCCTCGAGGATGAGGCGTCTCTCGAGCGTGGCGACCTCGTCCTTGAAGGATCCGCCCCCAACCGCCGCCTCGCTGACATCGCGGTCGGGCCGCGCACCGTTCTGGCCGTTCAGGCGGCCATCGGTGGCGAGTCGTTCGGCCGATGCCTCGGCGTCGCCGCGCGCGCGCCGGGCCGACAGAAGCTCGCGGTTGCGTGCCTCACGATGGTCCACAAAGGGCAGGTGATCGACCCTGATCGGATTGCCGCGCGAGAGCACGACCGCACGTTCGACGGCGTTCTCGAGCTCCCGGACGTTACCGGGCCAGTCATAGGCCATCAGACGGGCGAGGGCCTCCTCGGTGATGGAGGTCGGGATCTCGCCTGGACCGAATCGGTACTTCACCAGGAAGTGCTCGACCAGCGAGGGGATGTCTTCCTTGCGCTCGCGCAGCGGCGGCATGGCGACGTGGATCACGTTGAGGCGGTAGTACAGATCCTCGCGGAAGCGGCCGCCGTTGACCTCGTCGGCCAGGTTGCGGTTGGTGGCGGTGATGACCCGGATATCGATCTTGATCGGTGTATTGGAGCCGATCCGCTCGAACTCGCGCTCCTGCAGGATGCGGAGGAGCTTCGTCTGCGTGCCGAGCGTCATCTCCCCGATCTCGTCGAGGAAGATGGTGCCCTTGTTGGCCATCTCGAATCGGCCCTTGCGCATGGTCATGGCGCCCGTGAACGAGCCCTTTTCGTGGCCGAAGAGCTCCGTTTCAAGGAGGCTCTCGGGGAGCGCGGCGCACGAGACCTTGACCAGTGGAAAAGGGTTCCGCTTGCTCGCCTTATGGAGCGCCTCCGCGACCAGCTCTTTGCCGGTCCCCGATTCCCCGGTAATGAGCACCGTGGCGTCCGAGGAGGCGACCTTGCCGATCAGCTTGTAGACCTCCATCATCGGCTTGGAGTTGCCGACGATGCGTTCTCGCACCGCGGCGCTCTTTCCGAGCTCCAGGCGCAGCGTCGCGACCTCGTTCGCCATGTCCTGGTGCTCGAAGACACGCTTCAGCGTGGCCAGCAGGTCGTCGATCTCGAAAGGCTTCGTGACGTAGTCGTACGCCCCCTGCTCCATCGCCTTGATGGCGGTCGAGCTGCCGCCGAAGGCGGTCATCACGATCACCTCGAGCTCCGCGTGCGCATGCTTGAGGCGCTTCAGCACAGCCAGGCCGTCCTGGTCAGGGAGCTTCACGTCCATCATCACGAGGTCCGGACGGTCGGCCTCTATCGCCTCCAGCGCCTCCGCACCGCTCGAGGCGAGGCGCACCCGGTACTGCTCGCCCTTTAGCAGGTCCTCGAGCAGCGACCTGAGGTCTGCGTCATCGTCCACGACCAGGACAGAGCGTATATCAGGCAACCGCGTTCCTCGTTGCGTTCGTCTCTGGGGGAGCGGCCAGTATACGAACCGTCCGCTTAGCGTACAAGCCCCTGGGTTCCACGCCCGATCCTCAGCCAGATGCCGATGCTGACGCCGAGGGAACGGGAACGCTCGGGAGCGGCACTCCGGTCGGCTGCGGGATGAGCCGAGACGGGATGCCCGCGAAGGCGAAGACCAGGATCAGCGCGAAAATCGCGACCACCGACACCACCCACGGCCGCGCCAGGCGGTCGACCCGCGGCGGCAGCGACCCGCGGTATCCCGGGTCGCGTGGCTTATCGGTCATCGGTCTCCTTGCAGGCTCGTAAGCGTGTCGTGGATGGCCGCGGATCCTGCGTGCAGTTGCCGCTCCGTAGCCGCAAGGCGCAAGCGCGCCTCGTTCACCTCCCGGCGCGCGTGCCGGACCGCCCGCATCGAGCCCACGCCCAGGGTCCAGGCGAGCAACCCGAGCGATCCGCAGAGGCCGACGGCGAGCAGCACGGTAGCCACGTCAAAGAGTCCCACGGCGCGGCGAAGGGTAGCAGATCGTTCAGCGAGCCAGACGCATAGCTGGGAGGGCCAGCCCGGCCAGGCCAGCCAGGGTACAGATCAACCCACCCATGACCAGCACCGGTGCCGGACCGATGAACCCCGCCAGCCAGCCGGATACCGCCATTGACGCTGCCATGACGCCGAACACGAGCGCCTGGCGGCTCGAGACCACTCTGCCCATCAGCCGCTGCGGCGTCCGCTGCTGGAAGAGCGTGATGGTGGGGATCAGGA
>JALYSK010000098.1 GCA_030854805.1 Chloroflexota bacterium
GCCGGAGGCAGTCGCCGGCCTCTCCGAGCTGCGCGCCGCCCGCCAGCGAAGCGAGCGCCGTGCGGAGCGAGTCGTTGCGCCGGTAGCTGCACCGGTCCCGCCCGCCCCGACCCCGGAGCGTTCCACAGGAGCGGCTGGAGCGCCTGCAGCTGAACCGGTGATCGACGGGGAGACGCTCGCCGCGCGCCTCGCCCGCCGACGACGAGGCGGTTAGGCCTCCTCGATCTCCTCCAGCCGGGCATCGCCATCCGCCAGCGGCAGTCGCCGGGCGCGTGGGCCGCGGAGGAAGAGCACAACCGCCACCGCCGCGGTCACGACCACCACGATCGGGATCCACGGAAGACGCCGGTAGTCGAAGATGCCGACCACACTGAGCACCCGAATTGATTGGTTGCCGACCAGATCGGTCGCCTCCAGGCGTAACTCGCTCGGCCATGGGGGAGCGGGGATCTCGGCCCCGAAGCGACCGTCCGAGCCGGCGGCGATTGCGCTCCCATTGAGAGTCAGCCTCGTGCCGGGCGGCGCGTGGCCGCTGAGGCGCACCTCCGAAGAGAGAAACGGGGTGACGGCGACCGCCACCACCGATGGCGGCTCGGTCAGCACCTGCACGGTCCAGTCGACGACATATGCCTGCCCGGCCGGCGTCAGGACGACGAGGCCGGCGGCGAGCTCCGGGTTGACTGCCTCCGAGCTGGGCGGCTCGACCTTGACGCTCAGCACGCCCGACGGCGGCAGGACCAGCTGTTTCGTGGCCCCCGTCCCGAACACCGCGACGCGCGAGCCGGGCGGGCCGCTCACGTGAGCGTGAAAGCCAGCCGCCGAGGTCACCAGCGTGGCCGGCCGCGCGTCATCCTGGATTGCGCCGTCGATGACCGGCTCGAAGCTGCCCGGTGGGGCGCCGGCGTGCAGCACCTCGTCGATCGGTGCAATGCTGAGCCAGCTCTCCGGGAACGGGGTGAGCTCCGCGAGCACGCCGCCGCCGCGAGCCAGGCGTCCCGGGACCAGGTCGGCATGCAGCAGCGCCAGCGAGGCGTTTCCGCTTCCCACCAATCCGACCGGCACGGCGTCGACGAGTGGTGCGATCGGCTGGTCAAGCTGCCGGCCGTCGCGCGGACCGAGCGAGCCGACCAGGCGCCCGCGGAAGATCGCGGCTGAGGATCCCCGATATCCGCCGCCCGGCAGCGGGCCGTGGTAGAGGCGCAGCGAGCGGAGGGCCAGCAGAACGGCGTTCGGCCCGGCGTCGATCGTGGGCCCGAACTGAAGGTCGGGTCCCTGCGTGCGGAGGCGCGAGCCATCCTCCAGCCCGAGGAGGAGGAGGGGTCCGTTCGGTCCCGTCGCGGTGCCCAGCACGCCGGAGACGCCCTTGTCTTGAGCCAGGACGCGCGGCTCCCGGTCGGCCGGCCAGTCGAAGAGCTGCACCCCGCTGGCCTCGGTGACCGCGATCGCTTCCCCGTCCGGCAGCGCGAACGGGACCGCGGCTGTGGCGCCGCGCAGCCCGGATCGGTCCATGACGAGCGTCCCCGACGCGTCCATCCGGATCCTGAAGAGCCCCGGCGGGCCGAGCGTGCCGATCAAGCCTGCCTCCTGGCCAGGCTGCCCGTCCGTATCGCCGAGCAGGAAGGGCGAGTCGCCGGAGCCAAATGGCAGCTCGACCCTTAACGGCTGGCCAAACGTCTCGCCGTCGAGGCGATAGACGCGTGCCTGGATCGGGTAGCTGATGTCGCCGGCCGGGGGCAGGGATCGCGTGGTCAGCAGCTCATCGGTCCCGTCGCCATCGAGGTCGAGCGCCAGGATGGCGTCGACCGAGTTGCTCTGGCCACCCATTGAATCGAGGCGCAGGCCCCTCTCGTCGAGGACCACCCTCTCGATAAGGAGGCAGCAGGCTGGTCCGATATCCTGAAGCTCGAATCGTGGCTGGGTCACGACCAGCACTCGCTCCGCGCTGCCGTCCTTCCAGACGAGCAGGCGGGCCGGCGCGCCGGCGTACACCTTGTTCCGCCCCGGACCGGGAGCCTGGCCGCTGAGGACCTGGATCGGCCTGTCTGCCGGCGACCAGCGCCCGCCGGCCTCGCGCCAAACCTCGAGAAGCGTCGCCTCGGTGTCGTCCTGGACCAGGCGCAGCAGCTCGCGGTCGCCGTCACCGTCGACGTCCCCGGCAAGCGGCTGGAGCGTCCGGGCGGAAGGGAGCACGATGGCGCCCGGCTCGGCTGGCAGCGCATCGAATGCCGCCACCTGTTGTGCGGGCAGCGAGAGCAGCCCAAGGCAAATTGCCGTGGCCCAGGCGACGGGCGGTCGCCGACGATTCACCTCGGCATGATGGCGCATTGGCGGCTCTGCCATGATCGAGCGAGATGGAAGATCCCGAGGTCCTGTGGCGGCCCCCCAGCGACGTCCTCGAGCGCTCTCGCATCGGGCGCTACCTCAGTTGGTTGGATACCACACGCGGGAAGCGGTTCGCCTCCTACGGCGATCTGTGGCGCTGGTCGGTGGACGACCTGGAGGGCTTCTGGGGATCAGTGTGGGAACACTTCGCCATTCAATCGGTGACCGGATACGAGCGGGTGCTCGCTGACCCGCAGATGCCCGGCGCGGAATGGTTCCCCGGTGCCCGGCTGAACTACGCGGAACACGCACTTCGTCTATCGGAGCGCTCCGCGACGGACGTGATCGTGGTCGCCCACTCGCAGACTCGCCCGCCGATGACCCTGACCGTCGCCCAGCTTCGCGATGACGTCTCGCGAGCGCGTGCCGGCCTGCAGCGGCTCGGCGTCGGCCGCGGCGACCGCGTCGCGGCTTATCTCCCCAACGTGCCCGAGGCGGTGGTTGCATTTCTCGCCACCGCCAGCCTGGGAGCGATCTGGTCCTCGTGCGCGCCCGAGTTCGGGACACGCAGCGTGGTCGATCGGCTCAGCCAGATCGAGCCCCGCGTTCTGCTCACCATCGACGGCTATCGGTATGGCGCGGGGGCGGTCGATCGGACCGATGAAGTCGCCGCCATCCGCGACGCCCTCCCCTCGCTGGCGGCCACGGTGGTCCTGCCGTATCTCGGCAGCGGTGAG
Organism: Chloroflexota bacterium; assembly: GCA_030854805.1. Next base: position 3,060 of record JALYSK010000098.1, read on the forward strand.
GTCGGCCACGCGCTGCCGTGGTCCGAGCTCGTTGCGACGCCCGGCGAGCTCGCATTCGAGGCGCTCCCTTTCGACCATCCGCTCTACATCCTCTATTCCTCGGGAACCACCGGCCTCCCGAAGCCGATCGTGCACGGCCACGGCGGAATCCTGCTGGAGCACTTCAAGATCCACGCCCTCCACCACGACCTGGGCCCCACCGATCGATTCCTCTGGTACACGACCACCGGATGGATGATGTGGAATTACCTGGTCTCCGGGCTCCTCGTGGGATCTACGATCGTCCTGTATGACGGGTCGCCGGGTCATCCGGACTTGACGACGCTGTGGCGGCTCGCGGATGAGGCCGCGATCACCTACTTCGGCACCAGCGCGCCGTTCCTGATGGCCTGCCGCAAGGCCGGGCTGTCGCCGGCCTCCCAGTTCGACCTGTCGCGGTTGCGCGGGGTGGGCTCGACCGGCGCGCCGCTGCCGGCCGAGGGATTCCGTTGGGTCTACGAGGCGCTCGGTCACGATCTGCAGCTGCAGAGCGTCTCGGGCGGGACCGATGTCTGCACCGCCTTCGTCGGGGCGTCGCCCCTGGTACCGGTCTGGGCCGGCGAGATCAGCTGTCGCCACCTGGGATGCCGCGTCGAAGCCTTCGATCCATCCGGCCGTCCCGTCGTCGGTGAACAGGGGGAGCTCGTGCTCACCGCACCCATGCCGTCGATGCCGGTCGCCTTCTGGAACGATCCCTCCGGCGAGCGGTATCGCGCCGCGTACTTCTCGGACTACCCCGGGGTCTGGCGTCATGGCGACTGGATCACGATCACCGAGCGCGGCTCATGCGTGATCAGCGGCCGCTCGGACGCTACCCTGAACCGTGGCGGGATCCGCATCGGAACGGCGGAGTTCTACTCGGTCGTGGAGTCGCTACCCGAGATCGCGGACTCAGTCGTGGTGCACCTCGAGGAGACCGACCGGCTCCTCCTCTTCGTCGCGCTCCGCGACGGCGCCACGCTGGACGAGGGGCTGCGCGGTCGGATCAGGGCCGAGCTCCGCTCCGGGCTCTCTCCGCGGCACGTCCCCGACGAGATCAATGTGGTCCCGTCGATTCCTCGCACCTTGTCCGGCAAGAAGCTCGAGGTGCCGATCAAGCGGATCCTGACCGGCACCCCGCCCGAATTGGCGGTCTCTCGCGGGTCACTCGCGAATCCCGAGGCGATCGACGCATTCGTGGGGTTCGCCGACGGAAGGAGGAGCGCATGACGATCGACGACCTTCAGACCTGGGAGCTCTGGTACCCCGGCGCGGCGGCCACCGGCCTCGAGTTCGCCCGCGGGCGAATCGACCCCACGAACGTGCTCTGGGTGCACGCTGCCCCGGACCGCCTGGCCGTAACGGTCCGAGCCGGAGACGACCAGGTGACGGCTCGCGGGGAGCCGCTGGAGCGCCAGGGTCGCTCCTACCCCATGACGCGGCTCGCCATCGTGGGCGACGCGGTCGAGCGCGAGGACCGCTGGCCGACCGAGGCGGACCTGGGATCGCTGGTGATCCTCCCGGGCGGTGAGGTGGGCGTCCTCACAGCCTGGTGGAACGCCGAGGACGGATCGGCCTGGCGCTGGTCGGTCGAGTTCAGCAACCGACGCGCCTAGTCGGTGTAGTAGACCC
>JALYSK010000083.1 GCA_030854805.1 Chloroflexota bacterium
GCGCCTCATCGGCCCCCGCCTCCAACGGTTCGACGCTGTCGATCATCCTGGCTGTCGCGGCCGGGCTTCTGCTGGCGCTTCTGCTCGTGCTGCGCGGCAGTATGCGAACCATCGCGTCCCGCGCGCTGCAGCGGCCGTGACTCCGACCTGACCTCGAAGTGAGCCTCTGGCGGTCCGGCTCAGCCGGACCGCCAGAGCGTGCGTCAGGCCGCTCGGTAGAGCAGGTCGAAGGTGGTGATGGGGTCCGGCGCGAAGGCCATCCGGGTATTGCACGCGGTGCAGACGATCTCGTCGTCCGCCTCGTCGACCAGGAAGGCGACCTCGTCGTCGCACCAGGGACAGATGAGCAGAATAGTCATGACGCGAGTGTCGGCATGGCTTGTGACAACTCGAGTGTCGCGATTCGTCAGCGCAGCTCGTCACTCTCGGAATTCGTCCTGCAGCGGACTAGCCCTCTCCCCTCATATGACACCCGCGCCGCCGTGACGTAGGCTGGGTGTGTCAGCGACCGAAGCGGGTCGCGACCTTCACGGAGGAATCCTTGGGCGTATCTGCATCGCCGGCTCGGCTGCAGGCGGCGATGATCGACTGGCGGTCGTTCAGCGCACGCCGTTATCGCCCATTCCGGCTGCTCGCGGTGGCACAGGGGTTCATCGGCGCCCTCTCCGGGCCCGCCATCGTCATCCCGCTCCTGCTGGCGCTGGGCGCTCATCCGGCGCTTGCGACGGCCCTCGCGGTCCTGCCGGTGCTCGGCAGCATGGTCCAGCGCTTCGTGCCGGGGATCCTTGATCGCACCGACGGCAATCTGCGTGGCATCGTGATCCTGGGGGCGACCATCGGTGAGCCGCGCGGCCTGCTCCTGGCCGGGATCGTCGGCCTGACCGCGCTAGGCGCGCTCCCGTCGTGGGCGGCGATCACCCTTGTCGCCGTCGTCGTCGGAGTGCTCGGGTCGCTCGGCGCGGTGAGCTACGGAATGCTCCAGTCCTGGTACCAGATCATCCTTCCCGATTCAGAGAGGCGTGTCATCGCCCCGCGCCTGGGCGGCATCGCGCTCGGCATCGGATCGGTCCTCCTGCTGCCGATCGCATTCACGATCGACGGCATGGTGGCGTCGATCGGGCTCTGGGCGTACGCGATACCGATGACGGTCGCCGGAATCGCCGGGGTAGTGGCTCCCCTGGCCCTTCGACGTATTCCATCGCCCGGTCGGATCCGTGTCCCGCACCGGGCGACCTGGAGTGGGCCCGACGAGGGTCGCCTCCGCAACCTGGCTCAGGTCCTCACCCTTGCCTCACTGGCTGGCGGCCTCTCCCCGTTCCTGGCGGTCTACGCCATCGCCATCCTGCACACCGGTCCGGGTTTCGCGATCGCCATCTCGGCCACGTCCTCTGCGACGCTGGTGGGCGCATCGCTCTTCGTCAGCTCACACCTCGTGCGCGGCTCCTCGTCACAGCTGTTGCGGGCGTCGATGCTGCTGCGCGGCTTTGCGCTCTTGCTCGGCCTGGCAGCCCACCCGGCCAACCCGCTGGCCCCGCTCGTCCTGCTGGCGGTCGCGGTCATGCTGGCGGCAGGTGATACCGCGGGTCAGCTGTCGGCCAACGAGCGCCTGTTCAGGCTGGCGACCGGCCCGTCCGTGATCGCCTTCCAGAGCCATTTCGTCCTCCGCAACACGCTCGCCTACACCGGCGGCCTGCTGGCTGGGTCCGCCGTCATGCTGCTCGGCGGCTACCTCTCGTTCGCCATTCTGTTCGGCGCCGCGGGCGCCGTCCGCTTCACCGCCGCGCGCACGGCCCAGCGCTCGACTGCCCCGCGAAGCGCTCGAGCCGAGGTCGCCGCGACGGCCTGAGCTGGGCTCTGGGACTCCACCTATTTGCGTTATTGCGCAAACAATGAGACAATCCGCGTGTGCCCGTCACCACGACCACAGACGCGACTCGCGAGCGAACCGCGGCCATCGCACGCGCGCTGGCAGATCCAAAGCGGCTCTGTGTGCTCGAGCGTCTGGCCGAGGGCGAACGCTCGGTGAGCGACCTCTCCCGAGAGGTCGGGTGCCAGGTGCCGAACATGAGCCAGCATCTGACCATCCTGCGCACGGCAGGCATCGTCGTCTCCCGGCGCGATGGAAACACGATCTTGTACCGACTGGCCGACCAACAGGTGCTCGAGATCTACCGACTCCTGCAGCAGGTCGCCCACTAGTTTCAGCCACACCCAAGGAAGGACCATCGATGTCGAACGTTACCGAAGCGACCGACGCCACCTTTGACGAGCTCGTACTCCAGAACGAAAAGCCGACCGTCGTCGACTTCTGGGCCACGTGGTGCGGCCCGTGCCGCCTGGTCGCCCCGGAGATCGACAAGCTTGCGGTGAAGTACGCCGGATCGGTCAACGTGGTGAAGGTCGACGTGGATGCCAACCCGCAGACCGCGATGAAGTACGGGATCATGAGCATTCCGACGGTCGCCTACTTCAAGCCCGGCGAGCCGCCGCGTGCGGCGGTCGGTTTCCGGCCGCTCGAGGCGCTCGAGCAGGCCTTCGAGCTCATCGGGGCCGAGACCGCCTAGGCCCCCCCCACCCCGCGCACAGCGCCCGCTCCACTCGGAGCGGGCGCTCTTGGTTGATAGCCAGCCGCGTAGGACCGCTACGCTGTGCACCTCGTGGACCGCTCGCTCGTCGCCGTCATCGGCGGCACCTTCACGCTCCGTTTCAGCACCGGCCTCACCGGCGGCCTGCTGCTCTATTACCTGGCTTCGCTCGGTGACCTGCCAGGTGGTCGACCGGTCGGCGCCTTCGAGGTCGGGCTGCTCACCGCCCTCTATTTTGTGGCCGAGCTGGTCCTCTCGCCCGCCTTCGGGATCCTCTCCGATCGCGTCGGCACCCACCCCATCATGCAGCTGGGCCCGATCTTCGGCGCCGTCGCGGTGGTGATGACGGCGCTCACCACCGACCTTCTCCTGCTTGGCGTCACGCGCTGGGTTGAAGGCGCTGCCGCCGCTGCCAGCGTCCCGTCGATCCTGGGCTACATCGCGGTCGCGACCTCGCGCGACGAAGGGCTGCGGGGCAAGACGGTGGCGCGCTTCGAGGCGGCGACGCTGGCTGGCCTCGGCGGCGGGGTGGTGGCCGCCGGAGGCCTCTTCGCCCTGATTGGCCGCAACGCATTCTTCGTGAACGCGGCGATCTACCTGCTCTCGCTTCTCATCTACCGATACGGCGTCGGCAAAACGGTGGGGCATGCCGAAGAGCCAGACCAGCCTGCGGCCGACGGAGTCGGAGAACGGGCGCGTGAGCGGTTCAATGTCGGGCGTTACGCACGCATCCTGCGAAACCCGGGCGTCTGGTTGCTCGCCCCGACCTGGATCGCGGTCAACGCCTTCGTCGGGGTGTGGACCAGCCAGTCGATCTTTCAGCTCGTCCAGAAACCGCGGCCCGGCTTCGAGGCACAGCTGCTGATGGGCGGCTTCGCGCCGTTCCAGGTGAGCATTGGCCTCGCGGTCTGGCTCCTGGTCTTCTTCGCGGGGTTGCTCTACTGGGGCAACCGATTCAAGCGCTTCCGGCGCACGACCATCATCGCCATCGGGATCGTAGGCGGCCTGGTCCAGCAGGGCGCGCTGTACGCGCTGAACCACTCGGCCGACTGGGGGATCGCCGCGCAGCTGGGGCTTGGGCTGGTGGCGGCCGCAGGGCTCTTCGTCCTTGCCGGCGCGACTCCGGCCGCTCTCGGCCTGCTGGCTGACATCAGCGAGAGCCATCCCAGTGACCGCGGGGCGATCATGGGGCTCTACTCCGTCTTCCTGGCGCTGGGCCAGATCAGCGGCAGCCTGATCGGCGGCGGGGCAGCGCAGTGGGCGGGGATCGACGGGCTCCTCGTCGCCGGCGTGGGGATGCTGCTGGTCGCTCTCCTGCCGGTTCGTGCGCTGCGTGGCAGCGAGCACCTGGTCGGCGCGCGAGCGGAACCGATGCCGCCGCCCGGAGGTCGCTCCGCAGAGAGCGCCTAGGGCTCAGTACGCCCTGGAGAACAGGACGCGGCGCTCGGATGGTCGCCCATCGATCAGGCAGCTGCCGGGATCGGCCGCGCCGTCGAACGGGATGACCCTCAGGGTCGCCCCCGTCTCGGCAGAGACCTGCTTCTCGCACGCTGCGTCGCCGCACCAGTGAGCCCACAGAAATCCCCCGCGCTCCTCAACCACAGCCTTGAACTCCTCGTACGTATCGACCTCGTGGCTGTTGGCGGCACGAAAGTCGAGCGCGCGCCGGAAGAGCTGGTCCTGGTAGGCCGCCAGGCGTGACGGCAGCTCTTCGACGATCGTCGAGATCGGTAGCACCTCCTTGGCGCGATCGACGCGCCGGACCAACACCGCCTGTCCGGCGGCCACGTCGCGCGGGCCGATCTCGATGCGGAACGGAACTCCGCGCAGCTCCCAGTGGCTGTATTTGAAGCCGGGCGACTCGTCTCGCCAATCGGCTTTGATGCGCACCGCGCGGCCCGCCTCGGTCGTGGCGAGCTCGCCGGTCAGGCGTTCGATCGCCTGGGCGACCGCGGCCCGGTCGTCATCGGTCCGGAAGATGGGGACCACCACCACCTGCACCGGAGCAAGCTTGGGCGGGAGGACCAGACCAGACTCGTCGCCGTGGGCCATGATCACCGCCCCCACCATCCGTGTGGAGAAGCCCCACGAGGTGCCATAGGGGGCCTGGAGCTGATTCTCGCGGTCGAGGAACTCGATCCCGGCGGAGCGCGCGAAGTTCTGGCCAAGCATGTGGCTGGTGCCGGCCTGCAGCGCCTTGCCGTCGCGCATCATCGCCTCGATCGAGTGGCTGTACACGGCGCCGGGAAACTTCTCGTTGTCGCTCTTGCGGCCCTTGATGACCGGGATCGCCAGCCACTCCTCGGCAACCGTTCGGTAACACTCAAGGCCGGTGGCGACCTCCTCGGCCGCCTCCTCCTCCGTCGCATGGAAGGTGTGTGCCTCCTGCCAGAGGAACTCCGTGGTGCGCAGGAAGAGGCGCGTGCGCAGCTCCCAGCGAACGACGTTGTTCCACAGGTTCATGAGCAGCGGCAGGTCGCGGTAGGACTGGATCCAGTCCTTGACCACCTCGGCGATCAGGGCCTCGCTCGTGGGCCGAATGGCGAGCCACTCGGTGAGCGGCTCACCGCCCGCATGTGTAACCCAGGCGACCTGCGGGTCGAAGCCCTCGACGTGCTCCGCCTCCTTCTCGAGCAGCGAGCGGGGAACGAAGAGCGGGAAGTAGACGTTGCTGTGGCCGGTCTCCTTGATGTGGCGATCAAGCTCGTCGCGCATCGATTCCCAGATGGCGTAGCCGTAGGGCCGAATGATCATGCAGCCGCGCACCGGGGAATAGTCGCCAAGCTCCGCCTTGCGGACGACGTCGTTGTACCAGCCGGGGAAGTCCTCCGACTGACGTGCAATGCTCGTGACGAAGCGAGGCTGCGACAACGCGGCTCCTATCGGCGAAGGTCGTTTGGAGACCGACATGGTAGCGGGCGCGAGCCGCTCGACCCCTCACCGGGCCTGCGGAGTCGCTATGCGAGCTGAGGAAAGACCTCCGCGGCGATGCGTTCGAGCTTGCTCGTGTCGCTGATGCCCCGCACGCTGAAGATGATGTGCTGGGCGCCCGCCTCGACCAGCCCACCGAAGCGCTCGACGACCTGGGCCATCGACTCGGCGTCGAGGTCGACCGAGGTGAGGGTGCTCTTCTCGATCTCGTCGTAGGGCCGGCCGATCTTCTCGCAGTGCTCGCGGAGGACCGGCAGCTTCTGGCGAAGCAGCTCGGGGCGCCCGAAGATATTGCACGCATCGGCGTACTGGGCGACGAGGCGCAGCGTCTTTCGCTCACCGCCGCCTCCGATCATGATCGGCACGCGCGGGCGGCTGAGCGACTGGGGCGAGTTGAGGAGCCTCGCGGCGGTGAAATGATTCCCCTCAAGGGCCTCTCCCGTGCCGGTTCCGCCCGACCACATGGCGTGCGCCATCTGGAGCGTCGCCTCGAGCATCTCGAAGCGATCGCGCAGGGGCGGAAACGGAAAGCCAAGCCCCCGCGACTCCCGCTCGTTCCACGCCGCCCCCAGGCCCAGCCAGGCTCGGCCGCCCGAGAGCACGTCGAGCGTCGTGGTGGCCTTGATCCACAGCCCCGGCATCCGGTAATGGATCCCTCCCACCAGCAGACCAAGCCGCGCGCGCTCGGAATGGGCGGCCATGAAGCCGAGGGCGGTCTGGCCCTCGAGCATCGGCGCCTCGGGAGGCCCAAGGCCACGGATCTGCCAGAAGTGGTCCATTACCCAGACCGAGTCGAAGCCAACCTGGTCTGCTGTCCGCGTCACCCGGCCGAGCGTTTCTGCGATCGATTTGGCCCCTCCAGGCCATGTGAAGCTGTTGATCTGAAGGCCGAATTTCATATGACAATCCTTCCTGCGGGTCAGGTCCCGGAGCGAAGCGCCTCGACCGGTTCCATGCGGGCAGCACGCAGAGCGGGGTACCCGCCGGCAAGAAGACCTATGAACGCGCCGATCAGCGGGGCGGCCAGCGGAGCGCCGGGATCCAGCACCGGCGTCCACGACTGGTAGGCCGACACGGCGACGATGACCAGCGTGCCGAGGCTGGCCCCGAAGATTCCGCCGACGAGACCCATGGCACTGCTCTCCAACAGAAATTGGAGAGCAATGTGGTAGCGGGTCGCGCCGATGGCCCGTCGGAGGCCGATCTCACCCGTCCGCTCCATGACCGATACCAGCGTCACGTTGGCAATGCCGATGGCGCCGACCAGGAGCGAAACTCCGCCCAGCATCAGGAAGAGCAGGTAGAGGTCGCCCTGAACCGCGTTGCGGACGCGCTGCTGCTCGGGCCGAGACGCAACCCTGAGACCTGTCGGGTTGTCGGGCCGTAGCGCAAGTGGGGCCTGACGGGCGATGAGCCTCGTGGCGCCGATTCGCGTTTCGACGATGACGACCTCCGGCGCCTTCAACCGGAAGAGGCGCCGCGCGGTGCCCTCGGGGATCAGGACTGCGCTCAAGAGGTCGTGCTGTCGGGCGACGCCGTCGAGGATGCCGATCACGAGGAAGAGCTCATCCCCGACGGCAATCGCCGGGAGCCGGTTCACGCTCGTGATACCGAGCCGGTCGGCCGCGTTTGGTCCCAGCACTGCCACCGCTTCGCGCCGCGCCGAGTGTCCGCTGTCGAACAGCCGTCCGCTCCGCACCGCGGCGCGAATCGCATCGAAGAGTCCCGGCGAGGCGGCCTGCACCGACAGCTTGATGTCGGTCTGTCGTTGCGGATCCGTGATCGGTGATGTGCTGACGTGCGAATCGCCGACATCGACCGTGCTCACATTGCCCGCGACGACTACGCCGCGCAGCCGCGCCAGACGTTGGGGCGCATCCCACGGGATGTCGTTGGACTGCGCGTTCAGACCCGGCGGGCGGGCGGTGACGACGACCTCGGTTGCCGCGAGCTCATCGAAGCGGCCGACGATCTGGTTGCTCGCCGTGCGCGATAGGCCGAGCGTTGCCACGAGCGCCGTCAGACCGATGACTGTGCCGAGCACGGTCAGCACGGTCCTGCCGGGGCGGGCAAAGAGGCTCGCGACCACCTCGCTCCCGAGGTCTGCCGCTCGGATCGCCGAGGGCTCCACCCGCCCGGTCTCCTGGGCCGTCCGCGGCTCGCCGCGTCGTCGCCCGAAGCACCGCCTTCGACCGCGGGTCACTGGGCATCGATGAGGACGCCGTCCACGATCCGGGCCTGTCTCGAGGCGCGTGCGGCGACGTCCGGCTCGTGCGTGATCAAGATGATCGTGATGCCGTCGGCGTTCAGCCCTTCGAGGGTATCGAGCAGCGCGGCGCTTGTCGCCGTGTCGAGGTTTCCGGTTGGCTCATCGCACAGCAGGACCTGGGGCGGTCCCATGAGCGCGCGGGCGATGGCCGCTCGTTGGCGCTCACCGCCAGAAAGTCGCGTCGGCAGGAACTCGGAACGGTGCTCGAGGCCTACTTTGGCGAGCGCTTCCTGCGCTCGCCGATCTCGTCCGTGCGTACTCGAGTTGCGGTAGATCTCCGCCATCATGACGTTCTCGAGCACGGTCCGATGTGCGAGCAGGTGGAAGGACTGAAATACCAACCCCATCTCGCGACTGCGGAGGCCTGCACGCTGTCCGTCGGTGAGGGAAGCGACGTCGACACCGTCGAACGCGTAGGTGCCCGATGTCTGGCGGTCCAGGCAGCCGAGGATGTTCAACAGGGTGGACTTCCCTGAGCCAGAGGGACCCGCAATCGACAGCCACTCACCGACCGCGACGCGCAGGTCCACGTCGCGGAGCGCATCGAATGCGGGGTCCACACCGTATCGCCGCCCGACGCCACTGAGCGCAATGAGGGGATTGCTCATCGAAGCCGTCATTACCGTGCGGGGGTTTCAAGAGGGGCAGCGGATCCCTGTTCGTATCCAATCACGACCATGTCTCCGGGCTCGAGCGTCCCCTGCTTCGGCGTCACTTCGACGAAGCCAGCCGCCGAAAGACCCGGGTCAACGAGCACCACCACCACGAGGTTACCCCGCGCGACCTTCTGAACACGCGTCGACCCATCGGCCGAAAGCGAGAGCGCACTGACCGGCACGGCAAGGACGGGCCCGCGTGTCGTCTCGACAGGTACGGTGATCCGGACTGATGCCCCCACGATGGTCGCCGACGCGCCGGTCACGACGATCTCAAAGTAGACGTGAAACCCGTCCACGCCGTCGGTTCCCGGCGCCGCCGCGACCCTGCTCACGACACCGCTCGCCTCGATCCCGAGATCGGGCTCGTCGATCTGCACCCGCATGCCCCGGGTCACGAGCCGCGCTTCGTCCAGGGGCAGTGAACCGTCGATCGCCACGACCGCGTCGGTGACCGTCATCAACGGGTTGGCCCGCTCGTCGCCGACAGCGACGGTACGTTCGGCCACGCGCACCGGCGGGTTGATGGCGAAGAGCACCTCATCCGCTGGTACCTGCACGCCGGCCTCCGCTCTGGAGCCGGCCACGAGCTCGGCGGCGAGCGGGCGGATCGACGTTAGATCCTCCTCGGTCGCCTCCACCGGCTCGAACCCTGCGCGGTGGTACAGCGTCGCGACAGCCGCGGCCGTCGCCCCGTCGAAGCGCCCATCGATCGGGCCGGGATCGAAACCGAGGCGGGATAGCGCCGCTTCGAGCTGGCGGACGTCCTCGCCGGCGATGCCCGGCCCCAGATCCCGGTATGACGGCTGCGCTCCTCCAAGGAGAAATACGGGTCGCCCGGAAACCGTCAACAGGACCTGGCCCTCCTTGATTTCGGTGCCCGGGGCCGGAAGGCTGGTGACGATCCCGGGCTGCCCCTCCTTGAAGATGCTCGACGCCAGCGACAGGACCTGGGGAGACCCGAAGCGCGCCGTGCCGCGCGTGACGATGGTGGTGGACAGGGGCCGCCTCTCCACGCGGGCCAGGATGAGGGAGGCTTCGGGTGGCCCGGTCCGCGCAGCGATGTCTGCCGGCGACTCGATCGAGCTTCCCGCGAGCCATCCGACGATCCCCGCCGCGATGACGGCCCCAATGACGAAGATCGCGGTCCTGCCACGCGTCATGGCGCCGGCTCCGCAAGACCGGGAACCAACACTCGCCGCGTCATCGGCCCAACAGCTCCTCTTCGACCCTGTCGATCACGGGCTCGAGGTGAGTGGTCTCGCACTCGACTGCCACGGGAACGACCGCTCGCTCGTAGTCCTGCAACTTGGTCAAGGCCTCATGAGCAGCCCCGGTGAGCGTCGACGGATCGGCTCCCTGGGTGACAGCGTCCAGCCGGTGGAGGAGGTCCCGCTCCACGTCGTCCGGATGCGAGTACTCGTAGCCAGCGCTCTCCATGCAGCTGGCGAAAGTGGCGAGCGCGTCGATCACCCGGGCATCCTGCAGAACGAGCGCGTCGACTGGGTTGAAGTAGGTCTGGGCCACCTCTTCCGGGGAGAACTGCTCCTCCACGGCCCGACGAGTGCATCCTCCGGTCCGAGAAAAGTCTTCGGCTTCCAGGGCATAGGCGAACACGGCTTCGTGGTCGTCGCCGAGCAGCGTGCGCTCGTAGGCGACGCGATCAGCCTCGGAGAGCGACTCGCGGATTCGCTGATTGTCCTCGCCGAGGCCGAGCCTGACGATCGGCTTGTCGAACTGTGTCGTGATCCCGTATCCGTACTGCTGATAGAACTCCGCCTGGCTGAGCCCAGGGGCGGACTTGTCGCTCGTCATCGCGCGTCGGACGGTTGCGAAGTCCACGGGGACGTACTCGAAGCCCGCAGCCGCCATGCATTTTCCGATGCGGGCCTCCACGGCCTCGACTCTCGAAACGAGCTGCTCGAAGCTCAGCCCGAACTCCTCGGATCCGAGCGGTCCAGTTTTGTTGCCGCTCGCAGCCGGACCGCTCGAGCGGTTGACGCCACCGCAGGCAGCCAGAGCCAGAAGCAGGCACAGAGTACAGATCAGCCGATGGCCCCGCCCAATGCCGGTCATAGCAGCCATGGGCGCAGTTTAAGCAGCCAGCGGAAGCGCCTAGCGCCGCGGAGGGAAGAAATCGGAGAGCGGGCTGGCGGAGCAGCTCTCGTGCAGGCAGGGCAGCTGCCAGGCCGCCTGCACGGTGCGCAGCAGCGAGTAGTGGCTGGAGGGCGTGGCCGACACGTAGCCGCTCGGGACCC
>JALYSK010000085.1 GCA_030854805.1 Chloroflexota bacterium
TCCACACTCCCACCATAGCCATCCGGGCGCCATCGGTCATCCGGCTGGTCTACATGGTCAAGCGGCCGCGGCCTCGGGTGAAGCTCTCCCGCCGCGAGATCTTCGCGCGCGCTCATCACACCTGCCAGTACTGCGGCACCAGCAGCCGTGACCTGACGATCGATCACGTCACGCCGAAGCATCGTGGCGGGCGGCACGAGTGGGAGAACCTGGTCGCCGCCTGCCGAAGCTGCAATCACCGCAAGGGATCCAAGACGCTCGGGGAGGCACGCATGACCCTGCTGCGCGATCCGCGCGCGCCCCGGGCGGATGTGCGCTATCTGTTCGGCTCCTACCTGACCGATGTGCGCAACGACCCGTGGCGCAGCTACCTCTTCCTGGGCGACCCGTCGAGGCGCAGCTGAGCGAAGGCGAACGGCTCGTCCTTGGCGACCTGCCGCAGCCGGTCGTCGACCTTCTGGCTCGCCTGGTTCAGCACGGCCACGTCGCGGTTCTGGTCGGCGGGTGCCTGCGCGACCTGCTGCGTGACGTCGAGCCGAATGACTGGGACGTCGCGACGTCCGCTCCGCCCGAGGCAGTCGCCGCCCTCTTCCCCGGCTCCAGCTGGGAGAACCGATTCGGAACCGTCACGGTCCTGGAGCCGATCCGGGCCGAGGTGACCACCTTCCGGGTGGAGGGCCGCTATCGCGACCGGCGTCGACCCGATGAGGTGCGGTGGGGGACCTCGGTCGAGGAAGACCTCGCTCGCCGTGACTTCACCATGAACGCAGTCGCCTGGCTGCCGACCGATCTCGAATCGCGCGCCGGCAGACTGGTCGACCCATTCGGCGGAGCCGCCGATCTGCACGCCGGACTGCTGCGGGCTGTCGGCGAGCCGGAGCGCCGGTTCGAGGAGGACGCGCTGCGTCTGCTGCGAGCGGTGCGGTTCGCCGCCTGCCTCGACCTGAAGCTGGACGCGCAGACCGAAGCGGCGATCCGGGCCCTGGCACCGACCACGGCGAGCGTATCGGGGGAGCGGGTGCGCGACGAGCTGCTTCGCATATTGGCCTGCGGCGAGTCACCATCGGTCGCCTTTGCGTTGATGGAGGAGCTCGGTCTGCTGCCGGTCCTCTTCGGCGAGCTCGCTGTACTGCGCGGGATCCCGCAGGGGAAAGCGCTGGCGGGCGACGCGCTCGAACACAGCCTGCGCACGATGGATGCGCTCCCGCCATCGGACCCGATCCTGCGGCTGGCGGGCCTGCTCCACGACCTGGGCAAGGCGACGACCATGGCCGACGGGCACTTCACCGGCCATGAACAGGTCGGGGCTGACCTGGCGCTTGCTCTGATGCGACGCCTCCGCTTCGGCAACGCCGAGATCGAGCGCGTCGTGCATCTCGTCCGCGAGCACATGTTCGCGTACACGCCGGAATGGACCGATGCGGCCGTGCGCCGCTTTATTCGTCGCGTCGGCGCAGGCGCTCTCGATGACCTCTTCGCGCTGCGGGGAGCCGATGCCGTCGCATCTGGCGGAGAGGTCAGCCTGGACGAGCTCCGGCGGCGAGTGGCAGCCGAGGTCGGCACGCCAATCGAGCAGCGGCAGCTGGCGATCGACGGCAACGACCTGCAGCGCCGGCTGGGCCTTGCGCCGGGCCCGCTGATCGGCCTCGTCCTGGGTCGCCTCCTCGATTCCGTCCTCGAGCAGCCGTCTCGGAACGAGCCGGAAGAGCTGCTTCGGATTGCGCGAGAGATGCTGACCGATGTTGACAGCACGCAACGGCTTCCGAAGACCAGGCAGGGCGACTCCGGCGGGCCCCAGGATTGACGAGGCTGACACCCAAACGCACGCTGCTACAATCGGCGGTCCCTACCCCTCGTCCATCGCGTGCCCAACGGAGCGGAGGACCCGACTGCCTACGATGACCCTCAGCGGCCGCCGTGCGGTGCGACTCGAGCACCGGCTGACCGGGGCAAATGCCTCTCTTGCGCAACTCGACGTAGCGGTCGCCCTGGCGACTCGTCACGACCTCGCCGCGCTCACCGTCAGCCCGTGGCTGATCAAAGCCGCCAAGCGCTCACTCGGGCCATCCCGCATCCGGCTCGGGACGGTGGTCGGCTTCCCGCACGGCGGACAGCTCCTCAGCGTCAAGGCCTTCGAGGCATCGAAGGCGCTCGAGCAGGGAGCGTCGCAGATCGACTTCGTGCTGAACGGCGGTGCGCTCGTCTCGGGCGAAGATGAGACGGTCTATAACGACATGCTGGCGGTGGTCGACATGGCGCATTCGGCGCTCGCGGTCGTGGGGGTCATCATCGAGGCGGAGCCGCTCTCCGAGGACCTGGTGCGGCGGGCATGCCATCTTGCGGAGCGCGCGGGAGCCGACTACGTGGTGACTGGCACCGGCGGGGCGACCGCCAGGACGACCATTCGGCGCGCGGGAGTGCTGCGCCAGAGTGTCGGCCCACGGGTCGAGGTCAAGGCGGCCGGCAGGCTGCGGAAGCTGGACGAGCTGCGCGAGGCGGCCGATGCGGGTGCCGTGCGCGTCTCGACGATCCTGACCGAGGCGCTGGTCCGCCAGGCTGCCGATGGGCTGCAGCCGGCCCGAGCGGCTCGATAGGAAGCGGCGGAGGAAGCGGATTGCGAGTACTGGTCGTCGGCGGCGCCGGCTATGTGGGGTCGACCAGCGTCGAGACCCTGGTGGCCCGGGATCACGAGGTCACCGTCTACGACAACCTGACGACCGGCCATCGGGCTGCAGTGATGCCGGGCGCGCGGCTGGTGACCGGCGATATCCGCGACGGCGAGCGCCTCTGGCAGCTGCTGAGCGGCGGGCGGATCGATGCCGTGCTCCATTGCGCGGCGCGCTCACTGGTCGGCGAGTCGATGGCCGATCCCGGCCTCTACTACCGGACCAATGTGGCGGGCGGAGTAACGCTGCTAGAGGCGATGCAGCGCGCCAACGTCACGCGCCTGGTCTACTCATCGACCGCCGCCGTCTATGGTGAGCCGCGCCGAGTTCCCATCGCGGAGGCGGATCGCACCGAACCGATCAACCCGTATGGCGCCACCAAGCTCGCCTTCGAGGGAGCGATGCGCTGGTTCGCGGCCAGCCACGGATTTCGAGCCATCTCCCTGCGCTACTTCAACGTGGCGGGCGCCACCGAGCGCAATGGGGAGGTCCACGATCCGGAGACCCACATCATCCCGCTCGTGCTGCGCGTCGCGGCCGGCGAGGGCTCGCACGTGCAGATCTACGGACAGGACTATCCGACCCCGGACGGCACGTGCATTCGCGATTTCATTCACGTCCGCGATCTCGGGATCGCGCACCTGCTCGCTCTCCAGGCGACCGGTGAAGCGGATCCCTCGTTCGAGGTCTACAACCTCGGCTCAGCCGCCGGCTTCAGCGTGCGCGAGGTAGTGGAGGCGGCTCGCAAGGTGACGGGGCGTGCGATCCCCGCCCGCGCCGTGAAGCGCCGTGCCGGAGACCCACCGGTCCTGGTCGCGTCTTCCCGCAGGGCACGTCGTGAGCTCGGCTGGCAGCCGCGTCATTCATCGCTGGAGGAGATGGTGGCCGACGCGTGGCGATGGCGTGAGGCGCATCCCGGTGGCTACGGCTCGTCCGCCGCGGAGGACGGAGAAGCCCAGAGTGAGCCGCGCCGGATCGCCGCGAGCATCTCGGCCACCTGAGCCGCCTCGGAAGCCGAGGGCAGCCGGCATGGTAGGATGCGCCCGATGGCGGCGCCTGCCGGCGCGCCGAGCGGCCCCCGGAGCTGAGTCCGGAGCGCGCCCGCCGAGATCGGCCCCGCCCCCGTCGCGCTATTTGATCATCCATTCGCGAGGCCCGTTTGCCCGAAACTGATTCCATTCGCACCCGCCGGCCTCGTGCGCGGCGGGTCCAGCCTCCCAAGCAGAACGTGGCTGAACCGGCCCTTCCCACCGATGACGAGTCGCCGCTCACCGCAGCCGTGCTGGAGGCCGCCCGAGGGCATCGCTTCGGGGAGATCGAAATCCCGGTCACCATCGCCCGCGCGCTCGAGAAGATGGGCTTCACCATCCCGACCGAGGTGCAGGCGCGCGCCATCCCGCCGCTGCGTGCCGGGAAGGACCTGATCGGCCAGGCGCAGACAGGGACCGGCAAGACCGCGGCCTTTGGCATTCCGATCATCGAGAAGGTCGACCCGACCGCGCCCTATGTTCAAGCACTCGTCCTCACACCAACGCGCGAGCTGTGCGTGCAGGTGACCGAGGAGATTCGGCGCATTGGCGCTCTGCGTAACGTCAGGACGGTGGCCATCTATGGCGGAGCATCGATGGAGAACCAGATCGCCGCCCTCCATCGCGGTGCGCAGGTCGTGGTCGGGACGCCGGGGCGTGTGCTCGACCTGACCCGTCGCGGGGAGCTTCGACTCGATCGGGTCAACACTGTCATCCTCGACGAGGCCGATCGCATGCTCGATATGGGCTTCATCGTCGATGTGGAGACGATCCTGGCCCGATGCCCACGCCAGCGCCAGACCGCGCTCTTCTCGGCGACCATGCCGTTCGCCATCCTGCGCATCTGCGACCGGTTCATGGATCGCAACGCGATCCACATCCGCGTCACGCCCGACCTGCAGACGGTCGAGACGGTGCGCCAGCTCGTCTACCA